>NZ_BAAFGR010000340.1:0-3172 GCF_041154655.1 Nocardia sp. JMUB6875 | reverse complement strand
GCCGACCCCCATTCGCCGCTTTCGCCGCGCCACTCCCGCGGTCGCGGCCCTGTCCGCCATCCCCTGCCGCAGCGAGTCAGTCCAGTTGTAATCAACTGGCCTGAATCTAGCTGCCTGTCGGTGCCACGGTGCACACTGGCCCTATGTCCGCCCCGGCTCGTCCCATGGCGTCGGCGGCGCTCTTCGACACCGCGATAGGCACCTGCGCCATCGCCTGGAGCGCCGCCGGCGTCCTTCGCTTCGCCCTTCCCGACCGCACCCCGGCCACCACCCGCACGCATATCTTGCGCCGCCACCGTCAGGTCGACGTGACCGAAGCCGAACCCACTCCCGAAATCGCCAAGGCCATCGAGGCCGTCCAGGCCCACCTGACCGGTGACCTGAACGACCTCCGCTGGATCCCCGTAGATCTGAGCCCCCTCAACGATTTCGACCGCGCCGTCTACGAGGTGACCCGAGCCATCGACCCGGGCCACACCCTCAACTACGGTGCCGTGGCCAACCGAATCGGCGCCCCGGGCGGAGCCCAAGCGGTGGGACAATCCTTGGGCCGCAACCCGATCCCCCTGATCATCCCCTGCCACCGCGTCCTCGCCGCCGACCACGCCCTCCACGGCTTCTCCGCCCCCGGTGGCCTGACCACCAAACAACACCTACTCGAAATAGAACGCACCCCCGGCTTCGGCGAACCCACCCTCTTCTGAAAGCCTCGCGTGCCGAATAGCGTCAGCGCACGACCGAGTAACGCACGCAGGCGAATTCGCCGTTGTGGGCGACTTCCTCGGTCTTCAGTTCGAGGCGGCGGGGAAGCAGGGGTGCGCCCGCGCCCAGCGTGACCGGGGCGATGGACACGATGATCTCGTCCAGCAATCCCTGATCGGCGAACTGTCCGACCAGCTCGCCGCCGCCCATCAGCCACAGGTCCTTGCCGTCGGCGGCCGCGGCCATCTCCTTGTGTACGACCGCCACCGGCTCCGAGGTCAATCGGACATCGCGGCCGTCGTCGAACGCGGGAAACTCACGGTGGGTGAACACCCAGGTCGGCATGTCATAGGGCCAGGGCTCGGTGGAATTCTCATTGACCCATTGATAAGTGCTGGCGCCCATGGCGATCGCGCC
The DNA here is from genome assembly GCF_041154655.1 of Nocardia sp. JMUB6875. Classification (NCBI taxonomy): domain Bacteria; kingdom Bacillati; phylum Actinomycetota; class Actinomycetes; order Mycobacteriales; family Nocardiaceae; genus Nocardia; species Nocardia sp. JMUB6875. The sequence goes on along the minus strand of NZ_BAAFGR010000340.1, from coordinate 2,053 downwards.
CGCACCGGCCGCGAACCGGTTCAGCCCCAGCGGGCCGTCCCAGTCGACCTGCCGCGACAGCAGCCAATCCAGTTTGTGGTCGGGAGTCGCCAGGAAGCCGTCCAGACTCATAGCGGTGTGATAAACGGTCTTGAAATTCACGTCAGCCTCTCCGATGTAGCCATTCGATGAGATCGCCGTCCCCGCTTTCGGTTCCGGCGCTGGATAATTCGGTGCGCAGCCAATGCCGTACGAGATGTCTGCGGTGGGTGGAGTAGCTCAGGATGTGGGCGATCACGCTGCCGATGACGAAGCTCTGCGGCGGCTCGCACAACGCATCGATCAGCGTGTCGTCCCACCCGCCCCGCCGCGTGATATCGCGGACCGTGTCCAGCCACCGAACCGCAACGCGCTCATGCCGTTTCACCAAATCCGGGAGGGCATCGTCCGCGGTCTTCGGGAGGTCCTCGCCGTCGATCGCGGCGAGCCACATTTCCTTCGACTCGATCAGATGGCCGAGCACCGCGGCAATGGACTCCTCGGGCCCCCGAAACGACTCCACCACCAGACCCGGCGACCGCACCTGCCGATATCGCGATTCGTCGAGTCGCGCTGCCATACCGAGGAGTTCGCGCGTGTCATCGACATCGTGATGAACCATCAGCGTGGTGGGATCCAGCCCGCCCGCTCCTTGCGGCCCACCCGTCACCCACAGCGACATGGGCGGGTGAAAGTGAATGCCATTGCTCGCGGGCAGCCACGGCCGCCGCTCGCCGCCGGGAGTCAGGCTCGGCGCATACCCGAAGGCACCACCGAACGCCCGACTGAACCCCTCCACCGACTCGTACCCGGCCGCGAACGCCACCTCGGTCACCGACTTCCCCGTCGACAACTCCCAAGCCGCCCGCTCCAACAACACCCGCCGCCTCAACGCCACCGGCGACTCCCCGGTCCCGCGCGAGAACTGCCGACTGAAATGAAACGGCGAAACAAACGCATCCGCCGCCATCTCCCCAAGCGTGGCATTGCCCGCATCGAGCACCGCATCGAGCAGCTCCCGCAACCGATCCCGTCCGTTCTTGCCCACCCGACGAGTCTGCCAACCCGGACCCGGCACCCGCTTGACCGATCTTGCTCAGTTCTCGGCCTCGGCGTCGAACCCGGTGGCAGCGAAAACGCCCGCACCAAAGGGATTGGTGCGGGCGCTTTACGTCGGAGTGGAAACCGCTAGGAACCGGCCTTGACGATCGGGCCGTAGTAGATGAACGGGGCCGCGGTGCCCTCGCAGAAGACCCAGGCATCGGCGCCCGGGGTGAGGTGGAGGTAGAGGGGACGGTCGGAGGCCAGGCCGGAGAGGGGGTCGGAGGTGACGAAGGGGGCCTGCAGGCTCCACGCGCCGCAGTTCCACCATTCGCCCGGGGCGAGATCCATCCGGATCACGCCGCCCGGCTCCGGAGTGGCGACGGGCACGGTCGCCGAGGCGGCCTGGGTGCCCAGCACACCGCACGCGGCGGTGGCTCCGATGATTGCGGTGGCCCGCAGTGTCTTTCGCATGGAAGATCTCACCTTTCTGTTTACAGTGCGCCGCCGAGGAAGCCGCCGATCGCGCCGCCGGCGACACCGCCGACGACGCCACCCGCGGCAGCGGCGGGGAGTCCGAGGGCGGCCGCACCGGCCGCCGCGCCGACGCCCGCGCCGATGAGTGCGCCACCGGCGGCGCCGCCCGCGACGTCGATCGGGGCGAGCCAGGGCGCGACGGCGATGCCGCCGACCGCGCCGATCGCCGCGCCCGCCAGCGCGCCGACTCCGGCGCCGATGACCGCGCCGCCCGCGGCTCCCACGAGTGCGGCCGGTACGCCCGCGCCGACAGCGCCGATGCCCGCGCCGATGGCGGCGCCGCCGAGGGTGCCCGCCGCGATCTTGTCGGAGCGGCTGGGGTTGACGCCGATGGCGTTGAGGCCGGTGGCCAAGCCCGCTTCGGTGTTGGCGGCCAAGGTGTTCGCGCCGTCGAGGAGGTTGTCGGGGACCTCGTCGGGGGCGGGGGTGGAGAAGTCGCCGATGCGGAGGGTGCGCG
>NZ_BAAFGR010000339.1:0-3192 GCF_041154655.1 Nocardia sp. JMUB6875 | reverse complement strand
GTGTGTTGTTTGAGAACTGCACAGTGGACGCGAGCATCTTTGTTAGTAAGTGTGTAAGAGCGTACGGTGGATGCCTTGGCACCAGGAGCCGATGAAGGACGTAGTAGGCTGCGATAAGCCTCGGGGAGCTGTCAAACGAGCTGAGATCCGAGGATTTCCGAATGGGGAAACCCAGCACGAGTGATGTCGTGTTACCCGCGCCTGAATATATAGGGCGTGTGGAGGGAACGTGGGGAAGTGAAACATCTCAGTACCCACAGGAAGAGAAAACAACAGTGATTCCGTGAGTAGTGGCGAGCGAAAGCGGAAGAGGCTAAACCGATCAGGTGTGATAGACGGCAGTCGTTGCCTGGTCGGGGTCGTGGGACCCATCTTCTTCATTCTGCCGAGTGGAGCATGAGTAAGAAACCAAGTTGTTAGCTGAAGTGGTCTGGGACGGCCTATCGTAGAGGGTGAGAATCCCGTAAGCGAAAACATCTTGGCTCATGTGATGGGCACCCGAGTAGCAGCGGGCCCGTGAAATCTGCTGTGAATCTGTCGGGACCACCCGATAAGCCTGAATACTACCTGGTGACCGATAGCGGACTAGTACCGTGAGGGAAAGGTGAAAAGTACCCCGGGAGGGGAGTGAAATAGTACCTGAAACCGTGCGCTTACAATCCGTCAGAGCAGGCTTGATCCTGTGATGGCGTGCCTTTTGAAGAATGAGCCTGCGAGTCATCGGTGTGTGGCGAGGTTAACCCGTGTGGGGGAGCCGTAGCGAAAGCGAGTCCGAATAGGGCGAGTGAGTCGCACACTATGGACCCGAAGCGGAGTGATCTACCCATGGCCAGGGTGAAGCGACGGTAAGACGTCGTGGAGGCCCGAACCCACTTAGGTTGAAAACTGAGGGGATGAGCTGTGGGTAGGGGTGAAAGGCCAATCAAACTCCGTGATAGCTGGTTCTCCCCGAAATGCATTTAGGTGCAGCGTCACGTGTTTCACGCCGGAGGTAGAGCTACTGGATGGCCTAGGGGGCCCACAAGCTTACCGAAGTCAGCCAAACTCCGAATGCCGGTGTGTGAGAGCGTGGCAGTGAGACTGCGGGGGATAAGCTTCGTAGTCGAGAGGGAAACAGCCCAGATCGCCGGCTAAGGCCCCTAAGCGTGTACTAAGTGGAAAAGGATGTGGGGTCGCGAAGACAACCAGGAGGTTGGCTTAGAAGCAGCCACCCTTGAAAGAGTGCGTAATAGCTCACTGGTCAAGTGATCCTGCGCCGACAATGTAGCGGGGCTCAAGTACACCGCCGAAGCCGCGGCATTCAGTCAATACACCGCTTTCGAGCCAGTGGACTGGATGGGTAGGGGAGCGTCGTGTGGCCAGGGAAGCGGCGGAGTGATCCAGCCGTGGAGGCCATGCGAGTGAGAATGCAGGCATGAGTAGCGAAAGACGAGTGAGAAACTCGTCCGCCGAATGACCAAGGGTTCCTGGGCCAGGTTAATCCGCCCAGGGTGAGTCGGGACCTAAGGCGAGGCCGACAGGCGTAGTCGATGGACAACGGGTTGATATTCCCGTACCCGTGTATCCGCGCCCAATGGCGAATCATCTGTGCTAATCGTCCAAAACCGGACCTATCTCCTTCGGGAGAAGAGAAGGGGCTGCACGAGACCCTGGGTGTAGTAGTCAAGCGATGGGGTGACGCAGGAAGGTAGCTGGGCCAGGTGATGGAATACCTGGTGTAAGCCTGTAGGGCGAGACATAGGCAAATCCGTGTCTCATATAGCCTGAGAGGTGATGCGTAGCCGATTGAGGCGAATTCAGTGATCCTATGCTGCCGAGAAAAGCCTCTAGTGAGTTGGTACACGGCCCGTACCCCAAACCGACACAGGTGGTCAGGTAGAGAATACTAAGGCGATCGAGATAACTGTGGTTAAGGAACTCGGCAAAATACCTCCGTAACTTCGGGAGAAGGAGGGCCATTGCTGGTGACGGGACTTGCTCCCCGAGCTGGTGGTGGTCGCAGAGACCAGTGAGAAGCGACTGTTTACTAAAAACACAGGTCCGTGCGAAGTCGTAAGACGATGTATACGGACTGACGCCTGCCCGGTGCCGGAAGGTTAAGAGGACCGGTTAGCGCTTCGGCGCGAAGCTGAGAATTTAAGCCCCGGTAAACGGCGGTGGTAACTATAACCATCCTAAGGTAGCGAAATTCCTTGTCGGGTAAGTTCCGACCTGCACGAATGGCGTAACGACTTCTCAGCTGTCTCAACCACAGACTCGGCGAAATTGCAGTACGAGTAAAGATGCTCGTTACGCGCGGCAGGACGAAAAGACCCCGGGACCTTCACTATAGCTTGGTATTGGTGTTCGGTACGGTTTGTGTAGGATAGGTGGGAGACTTTGAAGCGGGCACGCCAGTGTTCGTGGAGTCGTCGTTGAAATACCACTCTGATCGTATTGGACCTCTAACCTCGGACCCTGATCGGGTTCAGGGACAGTGCCTGGTGGGTAGTTTAACTGGGGCGGTTGCCTCCCAAAATGTAACGGAGGCGCCCAAAGGTTCCCTCAGCCTGGTTGGCAATCAGGTGTCGAGTGCAAGTGCACAAGGGAGCTTGACTGTGAGACCGACAGGTCGAGCAGGGACGAAAGTCGGGACTAGTGATCCGGCACCGGCAAGTGGAAGCGGTGTCGCTCAACGGATAAAAGGTACCCCGGGGATAACAGGCTGATCTTCCCCAAGAGTCCATATCGACGGGATGGTTTGGCACCTCGATGTCGGCTCGTCGCATCCTGGGGCTGGAGTAGGTCCCAAGGGTTGGGCTGTTCGCCCATTAAAGCGGCACGCGAGCTGGGTTTAGAACGTCGTGAGACAGTTCGGTCTCTATCCGCCGCGCGCGTTAGAAACTTGAGGAAGGCTGTCCCTAGTACGAGAGGACCGGGACGGACGAACCTCTGGTGTGCCAGTTGTTCCGCCAGGAGCACGGCTGGTTGGCCACGTTCGGAAGGGATAACCGCTGAAAGCATCTAAGCGGGAAGCCTGTTCCAAGATGAGGTTTCTCACCCCCTCGAGGGGGTAAGGCCCCCAACAGACCATTGGGTTGATAGGCCAGAACTGGAAGCCCGGTAACGGGTGTAGGTGACTGGTACTAATAGGCCGAGGACTTACCAACAAAGAAGCTACGCGTCCACTGTGCAGTATCTGAAACAACACAC
>NZ_BAAFGR010000338.1:0-3195 GCF_041154655.1 Nocardia sp. JMUB6875 | reverse complement strand
GGTTTCCATCAGGCGGAGGGGGACCATGAGGGCGGGGGTCACGGCGGAGCCGAACCATGGGGCGGGGTGGGAGACAGGGGTTTCGCGGAGGGCGGTTGCTACCTCGGTGCGGGCGGTGCGCCACTGGTCGAGGAGGACCGATCGCGGTTGGGACGCGCCTGCCGCGGCGTCCAGGTCGGCCCATCGGGGGCCGGCGGCGGCTTGTTGCTTCAGGACGATCTCGAAGGCGTCGGGGGTGCGGATGGCGGTGACGACATTGGCGTCCGCTATGGCCAGGTGGGCGATCTGGTGGGCGATCGTCCATCCGGGCGCGGGAGTCGGCTTGGTCCAGTCGGATTCGGCGGATACCAGTGCGTCGAGCTCGTCTCCCTCCGCGACCAGGTCGGACAGGGCGAGATCGCGGTCCATGTCGGACATGTCGAGGCCGTAGTCCAGCATCGGTACACCTTCGCTCATCGAGGCAATGGGACGGGTTGATCTGGTCAGGCCAGGCTACCCGGGGCCGCTCTCGGTGCTGGTCGGCGAGGTTCGGGGATCAATCCCACTCTCGGAGGGTGCGTTTGAGGACCTTGCCGGAGGGATTGCGGGGCAGCTCGTCGAGGAAGGTGACGGTGCGCGGAACCTTGTAGCGGGCCAGGTTCGCGCGGACGTGGGTGCGGACGGAGTCGGCGTCGAGGGTGACATCCGGGCGGCGGACCACGAAGGCGCGCAGGGCCTTTCCGAAATCGGGATCGTCGATGCCGATCACTGCGGCGTCCGCGATGTCGGGGTGGGCGGCGAGGAGTTCTTCGACCTCTTGCGGGAAGACGTTCTCGCCGCCGGAGACGATCATGTCGTCGTCGCGGCCGTCCACGAAAAGCCTTCCGGCGGAGTCGAAGTGACCCACATCGCCGGAGGACATGCGGCCGTCGACGATCTCCTTCATGCCGCCGCCGGTGTAACCGGTGAACTGGACGGTATTGCCGACGAAGATGCGGCCCTTCTCGCCCTGCGGGAGTTCGTGCCCGTCGGCGTCGAGAATGCGGACCGAGACGCCGAAGGGTGGGCGGCCCGCGCAGCCGGGGGCCGCGAGGAGATCCTCCGGGCCGCCGATCGCCGCGTAACCGCACTCGGTGGAACCGTAGAAGTTGTAGAGCACGTCGCCGAAGCGGGCGGCGGTGCGCCGGGCGAGCGCACCCTCCAGCTGGGCCCCGCTGGCGGCGATCGCCCTCAGCCCGGAGACGTCGTGCCAGCGCAATTCCGCATCGCCCAGGTCGAGGATTCGCTTGAGCATCACCGGAATCACCCACCAGGTGCGGCAGTCGTGGGCGGCCACGGCGTCGAGCATGTGCACGGGGTCGAAGCGGCGCTTGGTCACCAGCGTGGCCCCGACGCCGATGCCGAGCACCGACCCCAGGAAGCCCCACGCGTGGAACATGGGCGGCGCGATGTAGACGCCGTGGCCGCCGCGCAGCGGGACATTGCCCAGGATCATGGCGGGCAGCGCGAAGGATTTCGGCTGGGGACGCGGCGCGCCCTTCGGGGTGCCGGTGGTGCCGCTGGTCAGCATGATCACCGAGCCGGGTTTGGCCGGGGGCGTGAGTGTTCCGGGGTCACCGACCGCGATAAGCGCCTCCAGCCGCTCCACATCGGCGACAGCCTCGTCAGCACAGGGCGAGGCCGCGTCGGTCCACGCCACGGACTCGCGCTCGGTGCTGGCGACGGCGTCGCCCTCGGTGCTGGCGACGGCCTCGCTCCCGGTGCTGGCGATGCCCTCATCCTGGGCGCTGGCGACGCCCCCACCCTCGGGGCTGGCGAAGGCCGGATCGTCGGTCCAGGCGAGGAATCGACCCAGCGGCGAATCGATGTCCGCCACCACGGATTCGAACTCCGCGTCGTAGACGAGCGCCTGCACGCCTTCGCGCGCGCAGACCTGAGTGGCCTGCGGCCCGGAGAAGTCGGTGTTCAGGTACAGCGCTCGCGCACCGGATTTGGCGCAGGCGAAGGTCGCGTCGAGGAAGCCGCGGTGATTGCGGCACAGGATTCCCACACCGGTGCCTGCCCCGATGCCGCGCTGCCGCCAGGCGTCGGCCAGGGCATTGGATCGCCGGTCCAGTTCGGCGAAGGTGAGCGAGCCGAGCTCGTCGATCAGACCCACCCGATCCCCGAATCGCAGTGCCGCCGCGGTGATTCCGCCGCCGATCGGCCCGTAGGCCGTCATGGCGCGCAAGGCCGCGGGCAGGGTCGAATCCAGCGGGACCATTCCGGCGCGCACCACCGTCCCCACCGCGTGCGCCTCCACCGCCGCCCGTGACACCGCGCCGGTGATCCGGCCGTACAGCGCTGCCTGCATGTCCAACTCCTCGAAACTCGTGATGGCCCAGCTCGTTACGGCGCAGCGTGTCGCGGCGCGACGACCGCGGCATGCGGTACCTGCGCCATGGCCGCCTCCGCCATGGCGCAGATGGTCAGGCTGGGATTGACCCCGACATTGGCGGGCACCGCCGACCCGTCACACACCAGCAGGTTGGTGTAGCCGAAAACCCGGTGATGCCGGTCGATCACGCCGTGTTCACGGTCCGCGCCGATGACCGCGCCGCCCAGGAAATGCGCGGTCATGGGCGCGGAGCCCAGGGTTTCGCCGAGCGCGGCGAGCGGCCGCCCGTTCATGCGGCGCGCGGCCAGCGCCGCAATCCGCCGCGCGACCTCGACCGCCGACTCCCCGCCCGGCTCCTCACCCACCGCCTCGGTCTGCAACCCGCCGGGCCCCCGGCCCCGGCGTAGCCGCAATGCCACATCGGTGCCACGCATAACCGTGAAAATGACCGTGCGCCGAGACCATTTCGGCCGCAGCAACAGACCCAGCAGATAGCCGGGATAGTCCCGCAGGAATTGCCCCCACCTACCCAGCGCCGTCGCAGCGGTGGTGGCCGGACCGTAGGTCAGCGCGAGCAGCGCACCGCCATCGCCATAGGTGTTATTGGTGAAATGCGTGTGCTCATCGAGGAATACGCTCGACGTGATCGCCGCATCACTGCGGTAATCCGCCGCCCGGTCCTTACTCGACGCCGCCGGAATCGATTCGTCATTGGTGCGCACCACCTCCCCCAGCCGATCCGACAACTCCGGCAGCGAACCCCCGCGCTTACACGCCGCCAGCAGTTCATTGGTCCCGAGCGCCCCCGCCGCGACCACCACCCCGCGCGCGATGAAGTC
>NZ_BAAFGR010000337.1:0-3255 GCF_041154655.1 Nocardia sp. JMUB6875 | reverse complement strand
TCGGCCCCCGGCACCCCCGCCCGAATCTCCTCAGCCGCCGCGGCCGCCCGCTCCCCACTCCGGCAAGCCATCACCACCCGAGCCCCGCGCTCCGCCAACCGCCGCGCCGTCTCCAACCCCAACCCCGCACTGGCCCCCGTCACAATCGCGGTGCGCCCGTTGAGATCCGGAATATCCGCAGCGGTCCACGGCGACGTCTTGCTACCCACGGTGCGATCCCGACCTCTCAACTCCAGCAGTTCCCGTCGAGCAGCCTAGATCGCCAACAACCGCCCGACCAGTCGGCAACCACTGTCCGGCAACGCAAAACGCGCGCGGCGGCCGCCACGCGCGTTTCGGGATCGAGGGCCGTCAGACCGGGGTGACGTCCGAGACGAGCCAGCGGTCGCCGCTGTGGTCCAGGGTCACGCGCAGCCGGCTCGCGTCGTAGGTGCCCTTGGAGGGGTCCTTGCCGGCGCTCTTCTGGTTCAGGAAGACCATCACCTCGACATGTTTCGAATCCGCCTTGATCACACCGGTTTCCGTGGCGGTGGCCTCGACGACGAGCTCCTTCTCCTTCGCGGCGGGCGCGAGGACGGTGCTGGTGACCTTCATCCAGTCGTCGCGGAACTTCCCGGTCATATCGTTGCCGGCCTTGGCCATGGTGGCGTCGATGGTCCGGAAGTTGTAGCCGAACATGCCCTCCACGGTCCGCTTGGCCACCACGACCGACTCTTCGCGGGCCTTGTCGACCTGGCTGTCCTGGTAGTAGCCGTAGCCGATCCAGCCGCCGATGCCCAGGCTCGCGGCGAACACGACGAGGGAACAGACCATCAGGATCAGGTCGCGCTGACGCTTGTTCATACCGTCATCTCCATTCCGGTCGCGGTGATGCCCTTGTCGTCCTTGGACAGCGTCACCTTGAACCGGTACTGCCGCTGCTGCGGCCCCTCCGCGCCGGCGTTGGTCAGGGTCTGCTTGACGGCGACGAGCACGACGGCGGTGTGGTCGTCCGAGGACTGCAGGGCGGCCTCGACGACCTCACCCTTGGCCTTGACCTGAGCCTTCTGCACGATGCCCGCGTAGTCGTCCTTGCGATCGGTGTAATCCTTGTGCAGGTCACCGGAAGTCACCTCGAGCACCCGGTTGATATCGGCCTGGGCCGTATCGGCGCTGATATTGGTGATGTTGAGCATGGCCTGCTTGGCGGCCTGCACGTAGTCGGCGCGCAGCGCGTCCTGATCGGCGTAGGTGCTGCGCTGGTGGCTCGCCCACACGGTGCTGCTCACCGCCACCACGGCGAGCACGAGGGCGGCGACCGCGACGACCCGCATCCAGAGGCTGCCACCGTCGGCCGAAGCGACTGCGGGCGCTTCGGATTCGGGTGTGGCGTCGGAAGCAGCAGCGGTGTCGGCGGTGTCGGCGACCGGCTCCTCGGGCTCCTGCGGGGAGTCCGAGGTTTCCGCGGCCGTCTCGGGTGCTGCGGGAGCCACGGGAGCTTCGGTGGCCTCGGGCGCCTCGCCCCACCCGACGACTTCCACCGGAGCGGAGTCCTCGACGGTTTCCTTGCTCAGCGCGACGGGCTCGGTGCCCGCCGCGGCCGGAGCGGGCACGACGGCTTCGAACGCCGGTGTGGCGGCCCCCGTCTCCTCCGGCGGGGGCCCTTCCGAGCGCACAGCCCGCCGTCGTGTCCGGTTTCTCACCACACTCGAATCGCTCGAATCGCTCACTTCACCTGCTCCTGGACCATTGCTGTCAAACTCGCCGGGACGATCCCGGATCCGTTGTTGTCGATATTCGCCTGACGATACGTGCGGCCGTCCGCACCGAGGAACTCGCCGGTACGCGGATCGTACGGCTGGGTCTGCACGGACGCCGGTTTGGCCTCGGTGTTGGCACCGGGCTGGGTGGTGTAGCCGCTCGGATGGGTGCCACCGATCGGGTTGCCGTCCTTGTCCACCGGATTCGGCTTGCCGAAGGGAGGATTGTCGCCCTCGGGCGCGTAACCCTCTGGATCACGGCACAATTCGGGCGTCGGTGCGCGCTTGCCGGGAACCTCCATGCAGGGCGTGTTGCGGAGACCGCGGACCGCCAGCGGGGAGTTCTGGGAAACCTTGCAGTACAGGCCCTTCCGGGTGTCCGGGTGGTCCAGCAGGGCGGGCGAGCGCCGCTCCTCCGGAGCCAGGAAGCCGGTGGTGCAGCCCTGCGGGTCGTTGACGCTGACCATGAAGTCCACCATCGCGCCGTACTCGGTGGGCCCGCCGGTCGCGACGCTGAGCAGCCCGGCGATCAGCGGCGGGAAGACCACCAGCAGCTGCTCGAGGCCGGCGTTGTAGGTGTAGCCGACCTGGCCGACGCTGACCAGATTGCGCGCGAGCAGCGGCAGCGTGGGCTTGAGATCCTGGAAGAGCTGGGTGGCCCGGGTGACCGCGCCCGGCGTCTTCTGGATGACGCTGCGCAGCGCCGGATCGTGCTCGCGCAGCTGGTCGGTGACGGTCGCCAGATCCTTGGTCCAGCTGCGGATGGCGTCGTCGGACTGCACCTGGGTGTCCAGCAGCGGGCCGATCTTCTCGATCAGGTCCTTGGTGGCGTCGGTGTTCTTCTTCGCCTCCTGGACCAGCAGGGTCGCGGAGTCCAGGAAGCGCTGCAGATCCGGTCCGGCGCCGTTGAACGCGACGAAGGCATCGTCGATGACCTGCTTCAGCTTGGTGTCGGCGACGCTGTTCAGCAGCCGGTCGGTCTGATCGAGCAGGCTGCCGACGTCCTGCGGCAGTTTGGTGCGCTCGACCGGGATCACCGAGCCGTCGGACAGGTTGCCACCCTTGGGATTATCGACCGGCACCAGGTCGACGTACTGCTCACCGACCGCGGACACGCTCCGCACCCAGGCGTCGACGTCCTTGGGAATCTTGTAGTCGCTGTCGATGGAGAGTTTCGCGTCCACCCCGGCGGGGGTCAGCACGACCTCCTTCACCTTGCCGACATTGGTGCCGCGGTAGGCGACATTGGCGTGCTCATAGAGCCCGCCGGTGGCGGCGAGCCGCACGGTCACGTCATAGCGTCCGATGCCCAGCATGGCGGGCACCCCGACGTAGTAGCCGCCCATCACCGTGATGCCGATGACCGTCAGCACGGAGAAGATGACCAGCTGGACCTTGACGAAGCGAGTGAGTTTCATCGTCACTTCCCTTGCGGCACAGTGAGGCCCGGAATCGCGGGCAGACCCGGAACCTGCCCGATTCCGGGAATGGTCGGGACCGGCGCGGGGGTGTCGGG
>NZ_BAAFGR010000336.1:0-3358 GCF_041154655.1 Nocardia sp. JMUB6875 | reverse complement strand
GAACGGGACAGGGCTGCGGGGCGGCGGGCGGGTTGTGGCACGGTTGTTCCGTGAACGCGGCTTTCGACCTGCTCGGAGAGCACATTCTCTGGACCGACGCCATCGGCAATGTGCTGTCGCTGGCGGTGGTGTGGCTGGCCATGCGAAAAACCATGTGGACCTGGCCCGTCCAGCTGGCGGGAGCGGTACTGCTGCTGGCGGCGTCCATTCATGCGCACGTGCCGGGCAATGCGCTCAAGCAGCTGTTGTTCATCGGATTGGCCGGATACGGCTGGCTGGCGTGGAGTCGGGGGACCCGGGACCATCAGGCGCTGATGGTGCGGCCCGCCACGCGGCGGGAACGGCTGATATTGCTGGCGGTGCTGGCGATCGGCACCGCGGTGGTGGCCGAGGCGTTCGCGCATCTGCCATGGCTGCATATCGCGTGGTCGCCGTGGGCCAATGCCTATGTCTTCGTGGGCAGTGCGATCGCGACCTTCGCGCAGAGCCGGGCGCTGACCGACTTCTGGATCATCTGGATGCTGGTGGATCTGGTCGGCGTGCCACTCGCGCTGAAGTCGGGGCTGTACGCCTCCGGCGCGGTGTACGGGATCTTCTTCGTGCTGGTCACTGTCGGTTTCCTGCGCTGGCGGCGCGAGTACCGGGACCGGCGGACTTCGGCTGGCCTGGAATCGAATTCGGTGGCTTAGCGCTCGAGCCGCTAGTCGCCGACCGTCAATGCCCTGGCAACCGGGATCATGGAGCGTGGCCCGGCGCGGCCCTACCGTCGAGGAATGTCGTGGTCGCGCAGCACGCTCCGGGTGCGAACCATGGACGCCTCGGCGGTCCGGCAGATCCGCGTGGGCGGGCCGCGATTCGCCGAACGCTTCGTCGCCGGGCCGACGGCGCGCTGTGGTTCAGCCTGCCGCCCTGGCACATTGCACGTCTCGACACCGACAGCCTGGCGATGACGACGCTGCGCTGCGACGGCCCGCTGCCCGGCCCGACCGGCATGACGGTGGGAGCCGATGGGGCGGTGTGGTTTTCGACCCTGCTCGGCGGCTATCTGGGGCGCATCGATCCGGGGAACCTGCGAATCGAGCGCATCGATCTGCCGCACGGCTGGGCGGGCGGGCTGATGTGGGCGACACTGTCGCTGGGCCGCTTCGGCAACGGCCAACTCATCGGTATCGATCCCGACGATATGACCGTGGCCGAATCGTTCGCCCTCGGTTTCGGCAGCTTCCCCTGCGGCCTGACCCGCGCCCCGGACGGCGCGTTGTGGCTGGGTGAGCCGGTGCGCGGCAATGTCGCGCGAATCGATCCTCTCGCGGGCGAGGTCCGTCGCTACCCGGTACGTGCCCTGGGCGGCCGCCTGCGCACCGCGCTCGGCTCGTTCCCCACCTACCTGAACACCCGGCCCGATCATGCCATCTGGATCACCCAGCACCTCGTCCCGTGGATCGCGCGAATCGACGCCTAGGACGCCGTATCCAGGCGCTTTCGCCGTGTGGCGCGCCGACGCGCGGGAGTGGCGGGGGATTCCCGCCAACTTGTGGCAACCTTGCCGGTGCTTCAGCGAAGGTTGGGATTGCGGATCGAGGAGCGGTATATGGCGAAAATGGGTAGGCGGAAGCGGTCACGGCTCATCACCCAGGGCGTGATCACTTCCGGCAAGAAGCAGCCGGAGGCTGGCGCGAAGCCGCAGTCGGAACCGGTTGCGGCGCAGGCGAAGGCGGACGCGCCGAAGGCGAAGACGAAGGCCGAGGCGCCGAAGGCGGCCGACAAGGCAGGCAAGGCCGCGGCCGACAAGGCAGTGGCGGGCAAGGCGGAGAAGGCCGCGCCGAAGGCGTCGGCCGGGCAGCCCGATATCAAGGCCCTCGCGGACCGCGTCAAGGCGCGCCGCCGCGAAAACGGTTGGACGCAGGCCGATGTGGCCAAGAAGGGCGGCCCGTCCGCCGGTGCGATCAGCCAGATCGAACGGTCGCTGATCGAACAGCCCGCCGAGGACCTGCTGGCCAAGCTCGACGCGGCACTGGAATGGCCGTCGGGCACCGCCGACGCCATCCTGCGCGGCGCCGACCTGGTGGGCGCCGGGAAGTAGCGGCACGCGGAACGAGCCGCAGTGCGAAGGCCCCGATCGGATCGCCGATCGGGGCCTCGCCGTGTCCGGGTGTGCGCCGGGTCTTAGGTGTGAGCCGCGCCGTCGATGCGGATCTCGGTGCCGCTGATGAACCGGCCGTCATCGGACACCAGCATGGCGATGACACCGGCCACGTTCTCCGGTCCGGCCAACTCCTCCGGATTGTCCTGCGGCAGTACGGCGATCAACCGGCCGAACAGCGACCAGTCCGAATCCTGCGGCAGATAGCCCGGCGTCGCATCGGTGATGCCGGACTTGATGCCGCCCGGCGCGACGCTCACCGCGCGCAGTCCCCGCTTGCCGTATTCCAGCGCCAGCACATGGGTCAGCGTCTGAATGCCGCCCTTGCTCGCGGAATACGCGGCCATATAGGGGTGCGCGAAGTTGGCCGAGGTCGAGCTGAAATTCACGACCGTGCTGCGCGGATTCTCCAGCAGCGCGGGCAGCGCCTCGCGGATCACCAGGAACGTCCCCGTCAGATTGACGTTGATGATCTGGTTCCACAGCTCCAGCGAGGTCTCGTGGGTGTGCGCCGCGCGCAGCATGCCCGCCGCGTTCACCACCGCGTCCAGCCCACCGAGCGCCTCGACCGCCTCGCGCACGCCCGCGACGACCTCCGCTTCCACCCCGATGTTCATCTCGACGGTGGTCAGCCGTGCGTCGGCCCCCGCCTCGGCGGCCTGCTTGCGCGTCAACGCCAGCCCCTCGGCATTGATATCGGCGCCCGCGACGACCGCGCCTTCGGACAGGAGTCGGAGCACGGTGGCTTGGCCGATGCCGGATCCGGCCCCGGTTACCAGGATGCGGCGCTGCTCGAGACGGTTCATGGATCTCTTCCTGATCAATGGAACTACTTACTGACACGATATGCCGCAAATGGCACTCCGCGCCATAAATACTTTTCGCCCCCGCTAGAGTGCCTGCATGCCCAGCGACCGAACCCGAGCCGGCCGCCCCGCCCTGAGCGAGGCCCGCCGCGCGGCCACCCGCCGCGAAGTAGCGCTGGCCGCCGCCCACCTCTTCATCGAAAACGGCTACCCCGCAACCACAGTCGAAGACATAGCCGCCGCCGCAGGCATGGGCCTACGCACCTTCTACCGCTACTTCTCCGCCAAGGAAGACGTCCTCGCCCCCCTCCTCGCCATCGGCACCCAGGCCTGGGTAGACGAACTCGCCGCCTGCCCCCCCCGCCCCCCCCCCCCCGGGGCCCCCGCCCGCCCCTCCCCCCCGGCCCCC
>NZ_BAAFGR010000335.1:0-3362 GCF_041154655.1 Nocardia sp. JMUB6875 | reverse complement strand
GCGTAGTGGAAGACTCGGGGGTATGCAGCGTGACGGCGAATCCCAGGCCGACGGCACCAGCGGCGAGGATCGCCCCGACGTCGAATTCCATCCCGCCGGTTCGATCCCCAAGCCACCCCGGCTGTCGCAGGGGTACTTCCCGGGTGAGCAGAAGCAGCATCCGGCGCTGATCACCGAGGCCGCGACGTCGCTCGAGCAGCAGCACAAGGATCGGGTGCGGCGCTACATCATGATCATGTCGTTCCGCATCCCCTGCCTGATCGGCGCGGCGATCGCCTACGGCCTGTGGCACACCTGGTGGATCTCGCTGCTGATCATCGGCGTCTCGATTCCGCTGCCGTGGATCGCGGTGCTGGGCGCGAACGACCGCCCGCCCCGCACCAAGGAAGAACCCAGCCGCTGGGACGGGCGGAACAATCAGAAGGCGATCGAATCAGGCCCGCACAACGCCATCGAGGGATGACGCCTTGCGCGGGATGGCCGCCGAGAACAGTGCCGCCAGCCCGCACAGGCCGCCGGCGATGAACCACGCGGTCGTGTAGCTGCCCTGCGCATCACGAATCACGCCCGCGCCGAAGGCCGCGAGGGCCGCACCCAGCTGGTGCGAGGCGAAGACCCAGCCGAAGGCGACCGGTCCGTCCGCGCCGAAGTGCTCGCGGCACAGTGCGACCGTCGGCGGCACGGTGGCGATCCAGTCCAGGCCGTAGAAGATGATGAACGCCCACATGCTCAGCTGCACGTCCGGGCCGAACAGGATCGGCAGGAACAGCAGTGAGACACCGCGCAGCGTGTAGTAGGTGACCAGCAGGTACCGGGAATCGATGCGGTCGGTGAGCCAGCCCGAGGCGATGGTGCCCGCGACATCGAACAGGCCGCAGACGGCCAGCAGGCTCGCGGCGGTGGTGGCGGGCATGCCGTGATCGTGGGCGGCGCTCACGAAATGGGTGCCGATCAGGCCGTTGGTGGAGGCGCCGCAGATGGCGAAACCGCCTGCCAGCAGCCAGAACACGGGCTTGCGGACAATCATCGCCAGGACTGTGAGCGCCCGGGTCGCGCCGCCGGGCGAGGCCGTGCGCACGCCCGCATCGCTGCCGGGTTCGGCGCCGTAGGCGCGGGCGCCGACATCGCTGGGGAAGTCGCGCACGAACAGCACCACCAGCGGTACCACCGCCAGCGCCAGTCCCGACACCACCAGAGACGGTGTGCGCCAACCGTGATCGCGGGCCAGGCTCGCGATCAGCGGCAAGAACACCAGCTGCCCGGCCGCACCCGCGGCGGTGAGCACACCGGTGACCAGGCCGCGCTGCTTCACGAACCAGCGGCCGGTGATGGTGGCCACGAACGACATCGACATGGATCCCACGCCGACGCCGACCAGCACACCCCAGGTGGCCATGAGCTGCCACGGCCGGGTCATGAACACCGTCAGCCCGCTGCCCGCCGCGATCAACAGCAGTGCGCAGGCCACCACGCGGCGAATCCCGAACCGGTCCATGAGCGCGGCCGCGAACGGCGAGAACAGGCCGTAGAGCACCACATTCACCGACACCGCCGCGCCGATGGTGCCGTGCGACCAGCCGAACTCCTCGTGCAGCGGATCCATGAGCACGCCGGGCACCGAGCGGAATCCGGCCGCGCCGATGAGCGCCACGAAGCTCACGGCCGCCACGATCCAGGCGGGATGCAGGCCGCGGCGCTCGGCCGGCGGCCGCTCAGGCTTCGCCAATGGCGTTGTGCCCTCCGCTGATTCCAGGTCGAGGTCGTCTCTCAATTCGCTCACCGCATGAGCGTGACCGAAATACGCTTCCCGAACGAGTGGCCGGAATGCCACAATGCGTCAAGATCTAGCCAAAATGGAGGGAGCATCGTGCCGACACCCCATCTCGTCGCGGTCCTCGTCCTGGAACCCACCGTCGGATTCGATATGGCCATCCCGCCCCTGGTGCTCGGCGCGGCCGTCGACGAGGACGGCAACCAGCTCTACGAGGTGCACACCTGCGGCATCGAAGAAGGCGGCGTCGTAGCCACCGGCGGATACACCGTCATCCCGGAATACGGTCCGGAACTGCTGACCCGCGCCGACACCGTGATCGTGCCGGGCACCCGCATCACCCAACCGCGCCGCGACGGCACGCTGCCGTCCCCGGTATCCGAGGCGCTGGCCACGATTCGGCCCGACGCGCGCATCGTCTCCATCTGCACCGGCGCGTTCGTGCTGGCCGCGGCGGGCCTGCTGGACGGCCGCCGCGCCACCACCCACTGGCAGTTCGCCGACCGCTTCCGCGAGCTCTACCCCGATGTCCTGCTGGACGAGAGCCAGCTGTTCATCCAGGACGGAAACGTCTGGTCCTCAGCGGGATTGGCCGCGGGCATCGATCTATGCCTGCATCTGATCCGCACCGATCACGGCACCGCCGCCGCCAATGGCGCGGCCCGCTACTGTGTGGTGCCGCCGTGGCGCGAGGGCGGGCAGTCGCAGTTCATCGAGCGGCAGGTGCCCGAGCCGGGCAGCGACGGCACCGCGCCGACACGCCGCTGGGCGCTGCACCATCTGGACCGGGAGCTGGACCTGAACTCCCTTGCCGCGCATGCTCATATGAGCGTGCGCACCTTCACCCGCCGGTTCAAGGCAGAGACCGGTATGGCGCCGGGCGCGTGGATCCTGCAGCAGCGCGTCCGCCATGCCCGGCACCTGCTGGAGACCACCGACCTGCCGATCGACGAGGTGGCGCGGGCCGCGGGGCTGGGCACCTCCGCGTCGCTGCGCCATCACATGCGCCTGGAACTGGGCGTGCCGCCGCTGGCCTACCGCAAGACCTTCCGCAAGCGCGAGCCCCTGCGGACAGCCTGACCGAAATATGGGAGACAGCATGACGATTCGCTGGGTGTGGGCCTTCCTGGACCGTCCCGCCGCACAATTCGACACCGCCGCCGAATTCTGGACCGCCGTCACCGGCACCACCCTCTCGCCCCGCCGCGGCGACCGCGACGAATTCGTCACGCTGCTACCGGAATCCGGCGCGCCGACCCTCAAGATGCAGGCCCTGGCCGACGGCCCCGCCCGCATCCACCTGGACCTCGATGTCGACGACGTCCCCGCCGCCACCGACCGCGCCGTCCAACTCGGCGCCACCCTCGCCGAGGACAACATCCTCACCGAACGCATCGGCTACGCCGTCCTGCACTCCCCCGCCGGAATGCCCTTCTGCATCACCCCCTTCCACGACGGGTCGGGCGGCCTCACCCCCACCGTCACCGGCCCCGCTGGCGACCGCAGCCGCCTCGACCAAATCTGTCTCGACATCGGCGATTCCGACTACAACACCGAATCTCGCTTCTGGACCGACCTCACCGCCTGGGCC
>NZ_BAAFGR010000334.1:0-3390 GCF_041154655.1 Nocardia sp. JMUB6875 | reverse complement strand
GGCCCATGAGGGGCTGCACGATCGGGGCCAGGGCCAGCAGGGGGCTGCGGGAATCCGGCTTGTCCGTGGTGGTTTCGGCGGTTTCGGCCGGGTCGGCGGCGGGGGGTTCGTTGCGGGCCGCCTTGGATTCGCCGAACATGCGGAAACCCTGGTGCAGGATGGCGCGTTTCACCGACGGCATGACCGTGTCGACGAACTGGGCGAAGGTGCCGATCGGGGTGTCGATGCGGCTCGGGCGGTGCTCGAGGGCGCGCACCACGATGTCGGCGGCCTGCTCGGTGCTGTGCACCGGGATCGACTTGTAGAGGTCGGTCGGGGCGATCATGGCCGTGCGCACCAGCGGCATGCGCACCGAGGTGAACGTGATTCCGGCGTCGGCGTTCTCGACTGCGGCGATCTCGCTGAAGTTGTCCAGCGCCGACTTGCTGGCCACGTAGGCCGCGAAGCGCGGCACCTTGGTCTGCACGGCGATGGAGGAGATGTTCACGAAGTGGCCGAAGCGGCGCTCGCGCATGGACGGGAGCAGCGCCAGGATCAGGCGGACCGCGCCGAAGTAGTTGACCGCCATGGTCCGCTCGAAATCGTGCATGCGGTCGGTGGAGTTGAGCACCGAGCGGCGGATCGAGCGGCCCGCGTTGTTCACCACGTAGTCGACGTGATCGTGGTCGGCCAGCACCTGCTTGACCAGCAGCTCCACCGACTTCTCGTCGGTGATGTCGCAGACGTAGGCCTGTGCCGCACCGCTTTCCGCGCGCACCTGGGCGGCCGCGGCCTCCAGATCCTGCTCGGTGCGGGCGACCATGAGCACGGTCGCGCCGCGCTTGGCGACGGCGTGCGCGGTGGCCAGGCCGATGCCGGTGGACGCGCCGGTGATCAGGACGATGCGACCCTCGAGTCGATCACCCTCGACGCGGCGGGCGCGATCGGGATCCAGGTTGGCGCGCCAGTACTTCCACAGCGTGTCGGCGTAGTCCTCGAAGCGCGGGACCTCGATGCCGGTGCCGCGCAGCTGCGCCCGCGTCGAGTCGGAGACGAAGGTCGACTCGAACGAGGTGTGCGGGGCGACCTCGGCGGGAATGCCGAAGCGCTCCAACAGGAAATCACGCACCGCGGGCACACCCGGCAGGCCGCCGAGCGCGTGCAGCGCGGTGTGCGAACCCGGCACCGTGCCGATGGCGTGCGGCGCACCGGCCGCGCGGGCCAGGGCGTTGTAGATCTCGGTGAACGGCTGCGGTTCCGGGTTGGTCAGGTGGAAGGTCTTGCCGACCAGGCCCGGCTTGTTGATCAGCTCGACCATGGCATCGACCACGTAGTCGACCGGAACGATATTGGTGGAACCCAGATCCGGGATCGGCATGGGCAGCTCGGACGGCAGCGCGGCCAGCCCGGCGATGGCCGGGAAGAAGTAGTACGGGCCGTCGATCTTGTCCATCTCGCCGGTGCGGGAATCGCCGACCACGATGGCCGGGCGGTACACCCGCCAGCGCAGGTCCGCGGCCTCGCGCACCATCTTCTCGGCCTCGAACTTGGTGCGGTGGTAGGGCGAGTGCAGGCCCTGGCCCAGGTCGAAGTCGTCCTCGAAGAACTTGCCCTTGTGATCGCCCGCGACCGCGACCGACGAGACGTGATGCAGCATCGCGCCGAGCTCGCGCGCCAGCTCGATGACCGAGCGGGTGCCCTGCACATTGGCGGCGTAGGTAGCGTCGGCGTCGGCGGTCATGTCGTAGATCGCGCCGAGGTGGATGACGTGATCGGCGCGCGGCGCCTCATCGGTGAGCCCGAGCCCGGGTGCGGTCAGGTCACCGACCAGCGGGAACACGCGGTCGCCGGCACCCCAGCCGTCGGCCATCTCGCGCAGCTTGGCGACCGACGCCTCACGCGTCAGTGCGTGGACCACGGCCTCCGGGTCGCGCTCCAGCAGGCCGGCGACAACACGCCGTCCCAGGAATCCGGTTCCGCCCGTGACGATGTAGGAAACCATCGTCCCCTCCTTAAATTGCGAACCTGTTGGTATCCAACGGGGTTCGTCCGACATGCGTCGGTGGATGCGGACGGTGAGTAATTGGCCCCCTTACAGAATGTCGGGCCGAGGTAGGAACACCTTCGTGCCTAACTAGTGAGTAACTTTACTGACCCCAGGTTGGTGGTTCAACCGGAATGGTCGGTTCGGGGCTGTGGGACTGGTCACCTCGGAGCTATTCGAGTTGGTATGTGTAACAACGGGTTTGATGTAACCCATGGCAGCACTTGGCAATTCGCTAGCTACTGGTCAAATGTCCTGAGCGTGCGCTCACTTGTTTGATCTCCGGATGTTAGCGGGACCGCCGGTTCACCAAGCCCCTCGCCCATGTCCTTTCTGTCCGAATCGCCCGGCTGAGCGGTGCAAAGGTGCTGGTGAACGGCTTATGAATCCGATGTGAGGTTAAGGTGTTCCAGTCTTTGTCGGCCCGGAGCGGAAAGGAGTCGATCATTCACCAGCTCGAGCTGCCCAGAACCGGCGTGCGCACGCGGGCCGAATTCGAGACCCTGCCGACCGTCCCGCGCGGCTGGGCCTGGGAATTGCGATCCGGGAGATTGGAGTTGAGCCTCATGCCCGTCACGTTCTGGTATTCCCGGATCGTCTGCCAGGTACTCGATTTCTGGCGCGGGTACGGATATGAAGCCGCCGGTGATCAGTATGTGGCCGACAGCGGATTCGCCCGCGGTGAGATCGGGCAGCACAATTTCGTGGCCGACGGTGTGGTGTTCCAGCCCGGGCATCGACCCGACAAACACAGCACCACGCACGCGCCGGCGAATCTGTTCGCGGTGATCGAAGCGGTCTGGCAACCCGCGCAGGTGCGCGAGGCCATCGACAAGCTGCGGGTCTACTCCATGCTCGGCATCCCGCATTTCTGGATCGTGCGCGGCGACCACGACAGCGACGACCTCGACGGCTTCGTCAGCATGTACGAACTCGTCGGCGAGGATTACAAACTCACCGGCAGCCGCCTGGTCTCCGAACTGACCCCGGCTCGGGACGTGGTCAGCGCGAATTGATCGGTCGGCGCGGATTGACCCTGGGCGCCAACGCATTTCGCGACGGCGATCGGAGCGTGATTGCTCCGGCGGACCCGCTCGCACGCATATCATGAACGCGAGCCCGGTATCACCGCGTCGATCGGAACACCCATGTTCACTCGTGCCGCCTGGGGCAGTCTGCTGTTCACCGTGCTGGTCCCCGGAACCGTCGCCGGCCTGATCCCGCTGCTCATCTCCCGCTGGCACGTCGCCCACGACTTCCCGATCGCCACCCCGCTGCGTGTCCTCGGCATCCTGCTGATCCTCGCGGGGCCTGCCGATCCTGCTCGGAGCCATCTACCGCTTCGCCATCGAGGGCCGCGGCACTCC
>NZ_BAAFGR010000333.1:0-3390 GCF_041154655.1 Nocardia sp. JMUB6875 | reverse complement strand
GGTGGCTCCGGATACCGGGTTCGAGCCGTTCGGCGGAGCTGCACCGGCGGGCGGGTTCACGCCCGGCGTCGGGGTCGGTGTGGCGGTGGGTGATGGCGTTACGCCGGAGGGCGTGGTGATGGCCGGGTCGGAAGCTGTTCCGACGCCGGTCATTTCGAAGACCGATGCGGTGAGGAGGGGGATGCTGCGCAGGGCCACCGAGAGGGTGCGGCCGGTGCCGGGCTTGTCCTCGATCCGGGCGATCAGGCCCTTGGCCTCACCGCCGGGTGCCTGGGCGGGCACCGTCGAAAGGATGGTCCCGCTCGGGACGTCACGCAGCACCGCGCAGGGCACGCTCACATCCAGCGACAGCGGCACGTAATCGACCAGCGGCGCGGTCAGCTGCACCGCCTGCGCCTGCGGCCATTCGATACTCGCCCGATCCTGCCGAACCGGCAGTAGCGGCGTGAGCACCGCCAAGACAACACCGAGCACCCCCGCTATGAGGGCGATCAGTCGAATTCGGAATTCTCCCCCGGAAACTGAACGCACGAACGCCGATGCTAGCCACAACGTCGGCGAACTTCACCGCCGAATAATCGGGCCGGTACGTATGCGATCGCGCCTCGGAGCTTGAAGTGAACGAAACCGTTTCGTACACTTCAAGCCGGGAGGTGATTGAAATGCCAAGCGTCAGAGCCCGTCTGCTCATCGCGGCGATACGCGCACTGCGCGTCCGCAACGCGATCGACGGCCCCGAACGCATCCGCCGCACCATCGCCGCGGATCGCAAGAAGGGCCCGGCCACGCCATCGGCGCTACATCGTGCGGGCCTGATCGTGGGGGAGGAGAAGGTCGAGGGCCACACCGTCTATACGGTCGATCCGCACTCCGGGCGCTCCGACCGGCGAGTGCTATATCTCCACGGCGGCGGCTGGTCCCGCCCGATCACCGACCCGCATTGGGAGCTGATCGCGAAACTCGCGGACCTGCTGGACTGTTCGTTCATCGTGCCGCTGTATCCGCTCGCGCCCGAGCACACCGCCCGGGAAACCCACGCCTGGCTGCTGTCCCTGTACGCCGACCGCGCGGCTGGCACGGACCTGACCCTCATGGGCGATTCCTCCGGCGGCAACCTGGCCCTGTCGCTGGCCATGCGGGCCCGCGACCACAGCCTCCCGAAACCGGCTCGCCTGGTACTGCTCTCACCCGCGCTGGACGCGACCGTCACCGATCCGGCCATCGACGAACTCGACCCGCTCGACCCGGTCGTCCCCGCCCGCGGCCTGCGCGCGCTGACCCGCATGTTCGCCGGGGACGTCGATCTGCGCGACCCCCTGGTCAGCCCGCTGTTCGGCACGCTCGACGGCCTCCCGCCGATCGCCCTGTTCATCGGCACCCGCGAGATCCTCAATGCCGACGCCCGACGGCTGCGAAAACTGGCCGCGGAGCAGGACTTCCCGCTGACCTGGCACGAATACCCCGGCATGCCGCACGTCTGGCCACTGTTCCCGATCCCCGAAGCCGAGCGCGCACTCGCCGACATCGCCTCCTTCGTCACCGGCGGTGTTTGAAGTGTACGAAACCGGTTCGTACCCTTCGAGCATGGTTCGAGGACAACAGCGGGTCGACGCGATCCTGACCGCCACCATGGATCTGCTCGCCGAGAGCGGCTATCCGGCGCTCACCATGGACGCCGTGGCCGCCCGCGCCAGCGCCAGCAAGGCCACCATCTACCGCCGCTGGCGCAACAAGGCCCAGCTGGTGAAGGCCGCCCTGGACGCCTACGACGCCCAGCACAATGCCGACATCCCCGACACCGGCACGCTGCGCGGCGACCTGGTGGCGGTGCTGGAGGCCTTGCGCGTCAAGGATTCCGAGCGCATGACCGCCCTGATCGGCGGCCTGATCGCCGCCATGCGCCACGATCCGGAGCTGGCGGCCGCGCTGCACGAGCACCTGGACAACGAGGAGCTGTCCCCGTTCCACGACGCCCTGCACCGCGCCATCGACCGCGGCGACCTGCCCGCCGACACCGACACCGAACTCATCCATGACGTGGCCGAGGCCATGATCATGCGCCGCATGCAGATCGGCACCCCCTTCGACGACGCCTTCATCACCCGCCTCGTCGACGACGTGCTGCTGGTTCTGCTCGATCATCGAGGAACTCCACCGTGACCGTTCTCATCGTCGGCGCCGGGCCGACCGGACTGACCCTCGCCTGCGATCTGGCCCGCCGAAATGTGCCGTGCCGCATAGTCGACAGGGCCGCCGGGGTCTTCCCGGGCTCCCGCGCCAAGGGCCTGCAACCGCGCACCCTCGAGGTCTTCGACGATCTGGGTGTCATCGACGCGGTGCTGGCCGGCGGCGAACCCTTCCCGAAATTCCGTCTCTACCAAGGCCGCGACGTCGTCTGGGAGCGTTCGGTCGCCGAAATGCTCGGTGCACCAGGGCTTGTCGCATCGCCCGCCGTGCCCTATCCCGAGACGTGGCTCATTCCGCAGTGGCGCACCGAGGAGATCCTGCACGCCCGCCTGATCGAACTCGGCGGCCAGGTCGAATGGAACACCGAAATACTGGACGTCACCCAGGATTCCGACGGCGTCACCGCGAGCACAGCCTTTGGTGAGCTCCGCGCCGACTACCTCGTAGCCGCCGACGGCGGGCACAGCACCGTGCGCAAAGCGCTCGGCATCGGCTTCGAGGGCGATACCTTCGAGACCGAACGCACCCTGATCGGCGACATCCGCGCCGACGGCCTCGACGGCCGGTTCTGCCACATCCTCACCGGCAACGGCAATGTGGGCGAACGCTTCTCGCTGTGGAATCTCCCCGACAGCGACTACTATCAGTTCGTCGCCTCGATGCCCGCCGACCAGGCCCCCGAGCTAACCCTCGATGCCGTGCGGCGACTCTGCCGGAACCGCTCCGGCCGCACCGACATCCACCTGCACGACATGCGCTGGGTCTCCCTCTACCGCGTGAACGCCCGCATGGTCGACCGCTACCGGGTCGGCCGGGTGCTGCTGGCGGGCGACGCCGCGCACGTGCACTCCTCGGCGGGCGGCCAGGGCCTCAATACCGGTGTCCAGGACGCCTACAACCTCGGCTGGAAGCTGGCCGCGGTGCAGTCAGGCGCGGACCCGGTTCTCCTGGAAACCTATGCCGCCGAACGCATGCCGGTCGCCGCGAATGTGCTGGGCCTGAGCACGCTGCTGCATCGCCAGGACTTCCACGGCGGCGGCGCACCCGCCATCCACCAGCTCGACATCACCTACCGCACCGGCCCCCTCGCCCTCGATGACCGCGAACACCCGGGCGCCCTCCGCGCCGGAGACCGCGCCCCCGACGGCATCTCCGCCTCCGGCACAAGACTTTTCGACTACTTCCGCGGCCCCCACCCCACCC
>NZ_BAAFGR010000332.1:0-3421 GCF_041154655.1 Nocardia sp. JMUB6875 | reverse complement strand
CCTCGAGCAACCGGGTGGTGGACGTGGGCGGTTGCGCGCCGGTGGATTTCGAGCCGCCACCGCCGCTCGAGCCGGTGGCGCACGCGGTGCTCAGCAGCGCCGTGCTCACCACCACCGTCATGCTCAGCACAGCCATCACCACCTGCGAAGGGCCTCCCTTCCAGGCTAGTCGCCGATGTCGATGCCCGCGCCATATCATGCGGCTCATGTGCCGCGCTTGGCGTCGTGGAGGGTTTCCACCAGGGTGCGGTTCATCTCGGCCGCGGCGGCCAGCTGCTGCTGCAGCAGCGCCACCTTGCGGCGCAACGCGATAGCGTCCATGCGTTCCAGGCCCGGGCTCTCCGCGGCGCGGACCCAGTTGCGCACCGAGTTGGTGTGCACGCCGATCTGGTCGGCGACCACCCGGCAGGCCTCCGATTCCGAGCGGAGCTTGCCGGTGAGCGCGATGACCTGTTCGACCGCGGCCTGTCTGACCTCGGGCGACACTCTTCGATACGACCGGTGCGGCATCATGCGGCGCTCCCCTCGTCCGAGCCGCGGCTGGCGGTGGTCTCGGTGAATTCGCTGAAACGCTGGTTGGTGTCGTGGATTCCGCTCTCCCGCTCGGAGAGGGTGAACTCCATGTGGAACGGGATTCCGGGGCGGCGGTCCTCACCGATCTTGAGCAGGAACTTGCCGGTGCCGGGCGCGGGCGGGCGCTGCTGGCCCGGTTTGAGCGCCTCGCCGGTAAGTGCCTGCGGCGCGGACCAGCTGGTCACCATCTCCTCCTCGGCGGCGGTGAACGGCACGGTGGAATCCAGGCGCGAGATCTCCTCGGCGGGCAGCGCGCCGAAGATCTTGGCGCGGGCGCGTTCCAGGAAGCCGAGCGCCTTGGCGATGGCCGCCTCGGAGCCCAGGGCCTGCAGGTCCTTGATGGTGTGGCTGATCATGATGAGCGAGGTGGCGATGCCGCGCTGCAGACGGGTGAGCTCGTCGACGCGGTCGACCATGAAGTCGCCCAATCCCAGCACCTGCCACAGCTCGTCCATGACGACCTGGAAGTAGCGCTGCGGGCCCAGATCCGCGTCCGCCAGCACGTGCGCGGCCTCGACGGAGGCGAAGCCGTCGGCCCAGCAGGCCAGCATGACGGCGGCCTTGAGCTTCTTGTCGCCGTTGGGGATGTGGGAGACGTCGATGCAGACGGCGGTGGCGGTGGTGTCGATGGGAGTCGTGGTGTGGCCGTTGAAGATCGCGCCGAAGGGGCCCTGCGTCAGGGCGCGCAGGGAGCGGCGCAGGCCCTTGATGGCCTCGTGGTATTCCTCCGGGTTGTCCGCGCCCGCGTCGAGTTGCATTTCCGCGCCGCCCGCGACGACCACGTCCAGGAGGTTCTCGAGGATGGGCGGCTGGTCGGGGGTGAAGCCGCTGCCCTCGCGGTAGAGGATGCGCAGGCCGGTGTTGATGAGGGTTTCCTCGAAGTCGCGCACCCGGGCGCCGCGCACCAGTTCCACCAGACCGGCCACGAGAGTGACCTGGCGGGCGCGCATTTCCTGCATCACCTGGGTCTGCAGTTCTGGGAAGGCTTCCAGCATCGGCACGATCGAGCCGAGCACGCCGGCGGCGAGCGGGTTGAGTTTGCCGTGGCCGTAACCCAGGTCGATGACCTGGCCGCCGACCAGTTCCACCAGCTTGCGGTAGTCGGGCTTGACGTCGGCGAGGATCAGCGGCGTGATGCCCTGGGCGACACCGCCGAGCACGATCCGGCGCACCAGCGAGGACTTGCCGAAACCGTTGAGCCCCAGCACGAAAAGGCTCGGCGCGGTGATGAAGCTGCCGCGCATGAACCAGTTCATCGGGTCGAAGCACACCGGCGCGCCGGTGTGCAGATGCGAGCCCAGCGGGGTGCCGATCAGCGGCGCGCCCGCGCCGACCGACCACGGCCACAGGCCCGCGACCTGCGCGGTGGTGGCCCGGTATTCGACCGGTCGGCCGACGACGTTCATCCGGCCGCCGCCGGGGCCGATATAGCCGCGATCGGTGAGTTGCGCTGTGGTGCGGTCGAATTCGTCGAAGCTGCCGTACTCCATCCGCTCCGCGCGCGCCGCGAAATTCCGGCGGCGCAGATCGTCGGTGTGCAGCCGGAAGGTCGCCCAGGCGGCCTTGAGCCCGCTGCCCTCGCGCGCGGTGACCTCGAGCTTGGCGCGGGTGCTGTCGTCGAGCAGCTTGGGGCCCTGCTGCTTCTTCTTGGCCGCCGCCTTGCGCGCCGCGGCCCGCTTGGCCGCCGCCTCCCGCTCGGCCTTCTCGGCGGCCTTGTCCCGCTGGCCCTTCCGGCTCCGCTCGGCCTCGACGGTGGCCCGGTCGGGCCGCGCACTGCGCGCGGGCCGCTTGCGCACCGGCCGCTCCCCCGCCTCGGTGCCCGGTCGCGCCGACCGTCCTCGCCCCGGTGCTCCGGCCCGTCCGCCGAGATGCACGCGATCCGCGTCCGTGGGCCGCCCGCGCCCTTCGGAGCCGGTACGTCCTTCGGCACCGTTGCGCCCTTCGGAGCCGTTGCCGCGCCACATTTCCCGGTCCGGGTCGGTCCGCCGGACACGTCCCGGCTCGCCCTCGCCGCGCCGCTGCGCATCGCCGTCGGCCGCCGCCTCACGACTGCGCTTGCGCCGCATCCGTTCTCCCTCGGTCGGTTCCGGCCCGCGCACCCGCCTGCGCTCCGGCCGTTCGGGTGCGGAGGGCGAGAGGGATGCGGCCGCGGGCTCCTCGCGCAGCCCGGCCGCCGCCGCGCGCAGCGCATCGGCGGAGTCGTGCTCATGCGGCAACGCGAGCTCGCGACCCACCGAAGGTTCCGCTATTCCCGACATTTCAGGCGCGGAAGCGGTGATGCCGTCGCCCTCGGCCGCCGAATTGTGTGCCGCCTCCGCGACGTCCGAGATCCGATCGCCCGATTCGCCCGCCCCGCCGGTGGGTTCGAGCGCGGGCATGGCCGGAAGCCGACGCCGCGACGGCTGGGCGACGGCGCCCCGCGCCTCACCATCCCGACCGCCCGGTTCGGCAAGCGCGGCGGCGTCCCACGTAGCGACCCCGCCCCCGGCTTCCGAGTCCGACGGGCCCGTCCGGACCGTGTCGGCGCCGCGCCCGGCACGACCCGAATCACCCTCGCGCACACCATGATCCGCACGCTCTACCGTGTCGTAACCACCGGTCGCCGGGTTCGGGCGCGATGCGGGCACCGCCGGGTGGTCGACGTCCGCGCCGGCCCGACCCGCGGCGTCGATATCGGCGTGGTGCTCGACGGTCCGCGATTCGATCTCGGGCCGTGGCGGTTCCACCGCCGGTTCCGGGTCCGCGAACTCCGCCGAGTAGTCGATCGGGGTGTCGCGGCGCAGCATTCGGCGGTCCGGGAGGGTGCCGCGGCGGGGGCGGTGTTCGTCGCGCATGACCCGGGAGGGGG
>NZ_BAAFGR010000331.1:0-3435 GCF_041154655.1 Nocardia sp. JMUB6875 | reverse complement strand
TCGGAGCGCATCCGGATATCGAGGTGGTGGGGGAGGCCGACAACGGGGCCGCCGCGATCGCGCGGGCGGGGGAGTTGCGGCCGGATGTGGTGTTGATGGATGTGCGGATGCCGGTCACCGACGGGGTGACCGCGACCGCGCGGATCATCGAATCCGGGTGCGGCAGCCGGGTTCTGGTGATGACGACCTTCGATCTGGACGAGCATGCGCTGGGGGCGTTGCGGGCGGGGGCGAGCGGGTTCCTGCTCAAGGACACGCCGCCGGAGGATTTGATTTCCGCGATTCGCAGTGTGGCGGCCGGGGATGCGGTGGTATCGCCCAAGGTCACCAAGCGGCTGCTGGACCGGCTGATCGCCGAGGATCCGGCCGCGGGACGCGATCCGAAGGTCCTCGAGGTGCTCACCGCCCGCGAACGCGAGGTGCTCGAGCACATCGCGGCCGGGCGGTCGAACGCCGAGATCGCCGGGGCGCTGTTCCTATCGGAGGCGACGGTGAAAACCCATGTCGGGCGCGTCCTCACCAAACTCGGCCTGCGCGACCGGGTTCAGGCCGTGGTGCTGGCCTACGAAACCGGGCTGGTCCGGCCGGGCAGCGCCTGAGCGATGTGACCGGGACCGCATCCGGGAGAAAATCCGGTCCCTCGCGCGTTGCACAGGTAGATCGATCGAAAGGATCGCCCGATGCCCGCCCTGTTGTTCCTCGCGTACTTCGCCGCCGAGATCGCCACCCTCGTCGTGGTCGGCCACTTCATCGGCGTGTTCCCCACCATCCTGCTGCTGCTGGCCGGTTCGGCCGTGGGCCTGGTGCTGGTGCGCTCGCAGGGCCGGCGCGTCTTCCAGAACTTCCGCCGCGCCGCCCGCGGTGAACTCGAACCCACCACCGCCGTCGCCGACGGCGCCCTGGTCGCCACCGGCGCCGTCCTCATGTTCGTCCCCGGCCTGCTCACCACCGCCCTCGGCCTGCTGGCCCTGCTCCCCTTCACCCGCTTCGCCTTCCGCCCGCTGGTGGCCGCCTTCGCCGCCCGCCGCCTGAGCCGCGTCGCCACCGCCGTCGGCCCCTACGGCTACCGCAACGTTGTGATCGACCCCGACGGCGAGGTCATCGACGCCACCGTCGTCACCGAGTACTACGACGACGGCCAGGGCAACGGCTACAAGATGATCGATCCCCGCTGAGCCACACCGCTTCTCCTCACCCCGGTGCAGACGGTCTCAGAGCCGTTCGCGCACCGGGGTGATCACGTTCTCGACCAGCCGGCACGACGTCCGGGGCTAGAGGTCGAAGCGGGCGCGGAGAGCCATGCGGACGTTTTCGAGGGTGGCCGGGTCGAGCATGCCGATCTTCTGGATGAATTGGGACGCGGCGAAGGTGCCCAGCCAGAAGACCGCGACCGCCGCATTGGTGTCGGCGATCGGAACGGTCAGCAGCGCACGGGGATTGGGGGCATCACCGATGGGGATGATCAGGGAGACCGCGATGAGGCCGCCGCGCACGACGTGCGGGACCGAGTCGAGGACAACGACCGTGTGGATCTGATCGCGGACACCGCGCAACCGCCAGATCTCGCCCTGGATGTTGGGGACGTCAGTCATCGCCGGCCCATGCCGCGCGGGAGGCGGCCTCGGCGGCCTCCAGGAACGCCTCGGTTTCGGGATCCGGCGTCAGTGCGGCCAATTCCTCGGCGACGAGCATGCGACGGGCCGCGCGGTAGAGGAAGTCCGAGACGTTCGGCTGCTGCTTGATCAATTCCGTGACGCGATCATCGGGCAGCGAAACGGAGATTTTCATCCCACCACGGTAGCACTCTGGTAGTACCGGCGGGAGGGCTTGCCGGTTGCCGACGGGATCGGCACGTCGGGCAGGATGGGGAGCCGTGAGTACCCAGTTGCTTGTCGGCGGTCGGATCTACAGTTCGAGCAATCCCGATGCGACGGCCATGGCCGTCAGCGACGGGACCGTGGTGTGGGTGGGATTGGACACGCCGGGGCGGGCGCTGCACCCGGACGCCGAGGTCATCGAATTGGACGGGGCATTCGTCGCACCCGGATTCGTGGATCCGCATGTGCACGTCACCGCGCTGGGATTGAAGCTCACGGGACTCGATCTGGCGCAGGCCGACTCTCTCGCCGGGTGCTTGGACGCGGTGCGCGCGTTCGCGGCCGCACATCCCGACGGGGTCGTACTCGGTGAGGGCTGGGACGAGACACGCTGGGCCGAGGGACGAGCGCCGACCGTCGAGGAGATCGATGCGGCCGCGCCGGGGCGGCAGGTGTATTTGGCTCGGGTGGACGCGCATTCGGCCGTGGCGTCGACGGCGTTGCTGGATGCGGTGGACGGGATCACCGAGGCGGTGGGGTTCACTCGGGGCGAGCCGCTGCGGGCGGATGCCCATCATCGGGTGCGTGGCGCGGCGCTCGGGGCACTCTCGCGGGCGCAGCGGGACGCGGCCCGGACCGCGGCATTGGATTCGGCCGCAGCGAATGGTGTTGTGGCCGTACACGAATGCGCCGGACCTGAGATCTCGGGTGCTGAAGATGTGCGCGAACTTCTCGAGTTCGCGCACGGGGTCGAGGTGCGCGCCTACTGGGGGCAGGCCGTGCGGACCGCCGACGAGGCCCGCACCCTGGTCAAGGAACTGGGCGTGCACGCGCTCGGCGGCGACCTGTTCGTGGACGGCGCGATCGGCTCGCACACCGCGTGGCTGCGCGCGCCCTACGCCGACCGGGACACCGTCGGCACCTCCTACCTCGACACCGACGCCATCGCCGCGCACGTGCTGGCCTGCACCGAAGCCGGTATCCAGACCGGGTTCCACGTCATCGGCGACGCCGCCATGGACGCGGTGGTCGCCGGATTCGAACGCGTGGTGGGCGAACTCGGCGGTCCGGCCGTCGCCTCGCGCGGGCACCGCCTCGAACACGCGGAGATGATGACCCCCGAGCAGATCGAGAAGCTGGCGGCGTGGGGCGTGATCGCCAGTGTCCAACCGGGATTCGACGCCGCCTGGGGCGGGCCCGACGGCATGTACGCCACCCGCCTGGGGGCCGAGCGCGCCGCCACCCTGAACCCCTTCGCCGCCATGGCTTCCGCGGGCATCTCCCTGGCCATCGGCTCCGACGCCCCGGTCACCGCCCTCGCACCCTGGGAAGCGTTGCGCGCGGCCGTCAATCACCGCACCCCGGGCCACCAGATCTCCCCCCGCGCCGCCTTCGCCGCCGCCACCCGCGGCGCCTGGCGCGCGGGCGGCGTCCGCGACGGCGTCGCGGGCACCCTCGTCCCGGGAGCCCCTGCCTCCTACGCCATCTGGGACGCCAAAGAACTCGTCGTCGCGGCCGCCGCCGGCACCGTCCAGCGCTGGTCCACCGACCCCCGCTCCCGCGTCCCCGGCCTCCCGCCCCTGACCCCGGACGCCCCCGCCCCCCGCTGCCTGCGCAC
>NZ_BAAFGR010000330.1:0-3502 GCF_041154655.1 Nocardia sp. JMUB6875 | reverse complement strand
GTTCACCCCCGACTGGACCACCCGCCACCTAACTCGCTGAGCTGCGCCTAGGCTCGGACGGTGCACCTGGACCTGGTTGCGATCATTGTCGAAGACTACGACTCAGCGATCGAATTCTTCGTCGACAGACTCAGTTTCGATCTCATCGAAGACTCACCGTCACTGACCAACGACGGGCGCGCCAAACGATGGGTCGTGGTTCGCCCGCCGGGGGCGGCCACCGGGATCCTGCTCGCGCAGGCCGACGGAGGCCGCCAGGGTCGCGCTATCGGCGAGCAGGTCGCGGGGCGGGTTGGCTTCTTTCTTCGGGTCGCGGACTTCTCGAACGCGTATCGCCGGATGATTGATGCCGGGGTGACATTTGTGACCGAGCCCCGGTGTGAGCCCTACGGGAACGTCGCCGTCTTCCTCGATATCTCGGGCAACCGCTGGGATCTCCTCGGACCGCCCGAACCCGCAATCACTTAGGCGGCAACACAGCTTGTGCTGTGATCAGATTCGTGTGTCGCGCTCCGAGTTGAGCGCCAGCCATGGATGTTCCAGGAGTGCGGCCCACGCCTCGGTCCACGGGAACGCGTTCAGCGTCGCTGCCCCTGCGCCGGGTGAGTGCGGTTCATCCGTGATCATCGTGACGCCCCAGTCGGACAGGTTGGTGATGGCGTTGCTTATGGCGGGGAAACTTCGTAGTGCCGAATTCGCGGAGGGGACCGCTACGACCGGCATGCGTTTGCCGACCGCTTCCACCAGCAGGCCGAGCGGCAGCGTGTCAGAGATGCCGGCGGCCCACTTGGCCAGCGAGTTCGACGTGATCGGGGCGACGATCATTCCGTCGGCGGGCGGGAAGAGGTCAGGGGTGCCCGGGTCCTTGTACCGGCTGCGTATCGGGTGTCCGGTCTTGGTCGCCAAGGCGTCGGCGTCGATGAAGCGGCTGCCTTCGGGGGAGGCGATGATGCACACGTCCCAGCCGTCCGCCTGTGCGAGGTCGACGAGTTTGTCGATATCGCGGGCAGGCGGTGCCCCGGTGACGATGGCGTAGAGGACAGGTGCGCCCTGCTCGTTCATGGCTCCCTACGGGTCGCTTGGATGATGGAATCGACTGTCACAGCGGGGTACCGAGCCAGCTGGCGAATCCGGCAAGGGTGTCGGTTCGTCGACGCTCGGCCGCTGCGATGCCGTACAACGTTTCCCGGACCGCCGGGTGCAGGCGGGTCTGCTGCGGTGCGGCCGCGCGGGCCTTGTTCAGTGCGGCAAGTGCGCGTTCCGGCTTGCCGGACATCAACCAGGCACGGGCATTGTCCTGCCAGTGATGACCGACCCGCGTCGGTGCACGATGCCCGACGGGAATCGACAACCCCGCGCCCTGCACCGCGGCACGGTTCGGGTCGCCTGCCTCCAATTCGACTGCATGCGCGTGGATCTCGACGTTTACCGGACCGAATGCCGTTACGTATTCGTCGGTCTCTCCGGTCCGGGCAGCGAGCCCTCGGGCTGCCTCGATGTGGTCCATGGCCCCCGAATAGTCCAGTCGCCGAGCCTGATTCACCGCGCCCACCAGATGCGCATACCCCGCCAGCACCGGTGATCCGTTAAGGGAATCGGTGGCGGTCACGACGGTCTCGATCAACCCGTCCGCTACTTCCGATTCGCCGTAGTGGGTGAGCATTCGGGCTCGGTCCAACATCGCCATGGAGCCCCAGCCCGGATCGTTCCCGGTAGGGGCGTAGTGGTCGGCCAAATCCAGGGCAGGCAGGACGAGCGCGGGACGCCCGGTCCGCCGTATCGCCCATCCTGCCAGCAGGTATGCGTTCGTGAGGACCGTGGAAACGTGCGCATGGTCGTCCCCGCTGCTGTCGCGGACCGCGCCGTGAATCCGGCGAATCAACCCGGGGAGCTTCTCGATCGTGTCCAAGGTGCGATCACGTCGGTACAGCCGTTGCGCAGCAGCCAGGTCGGCATCGATTGCAGCCAGCGGGCCAGGTTCCACCGCGCGGACATATCGGCCCTCGGCCAGCAGCACCGACAGCTCGTTGACCGCATCGGAGAGGGGTTTGCCGTCATCGTAGGGTGCGCCGGTCAACTGCTCCGGAGTGATCCGCAGCGCCTTCGCCACCGCGGAGATGAACCCGGGGCTGGCTGGTTCGCGGCCTTGCTCCACGGCCTTCAACATCGACAAGCTGTAGTTCGCACGGGCCGCCAGCTGACGTTGACCGAGCCCGGCGATCTTGCGCTCGACCGCGATCCGTTCACCGACATGCCCCATGAACCGAGCCTAGATCGAACCTGCGCCACGCTCTAGCGCTATCACCAGCCCGTGCTGTCCCTTTCCTGTCCCTTCGCGCTCTTGGTCGGCGCGAATCTCGTACATGCCAGTGACGAGAGGGGCGGTCATGAGGACACAACCGACAGCACTCGGATGGATAGACCCCGACGTATCCGGGATTGCGGCCCGGTGGGATCACGCGCAGTTGGTGAGATTGGCACGGCGACTCGGCTACGCATTGATCTGGCCACCCGAGCAAACAGCCATGCCCTTCGTCGATCAAGTACGTGAAGCCGACGTAGACGCCGTCCTGGTGCCGTCGGCCAAACACCTGGACGCACTCACTTTGGACCGTCTCATGCACCTGGCCGACGTGGAAACAGCCAACCCCCGCGAGACCTTCGCCCGCTACCCCGGAGGAGGGTACGGATGTCCTGCCTGACCCCGCTGACCCTCCCGGACCTGGCCGTACTGGGTGCGCTTCACACAGCCGGAAACTCATTGTCCGCCAGGGAAATCGCCGACGCCGTAGCAAAGCCGGCAGCCGATAGTCCCGGCATGCATCTGACTATCAGCGCCATAGGCCGTATCACCATGCGTTTGCGGGCAAGGGAGCTCATCCGGGCTACAGGTGGAGGAACCAGCCAGCGCTGGCACCTCACCGAACGCGGCCGAATCCTGTGGGCGACCAAGGGAAACCGATTCACCTTGTGACCGGGAGAGACACCTCAATAGGGAAGTTTCAGGCCCTGCTTGTCCATCATGTCCTGGTAGCAGAGATCCATGCCGACGACTGTCTCCAACACCTCTCTGACCGAGAACAGGGCATCCTCGACGCTTCCGCGAGATAGTTCAGATTCCGCTTCCTCCAAATCTGTTCGCAAGATATGGAGGCTGTCGCCCTGGATGCTCAGGGCCGGGAACTTTCGCGCCTCCCTTTTGGTCAAGTAGTAGTTGCCTCGAGAGTCGAGTACCTGCGCCCTTTCTTCCTCGATTGCTCCACTCACCGATTGCGGTCCGAGGGCGTCGGGGAGCTCGAAGAGCTGTTCCGAGGGTGGACCGGTGAGCAACTCCGCTCCTGCTTCGAAGGCCTCCTGTAGGTGGGGGCTGCGGAGGTGGGCATCGAAGGCGGCTCGGGTTTCCCAGGTTTCGATGACGACCCAGCGGGTGGGGTCGGTTGGGTGTTGGTAGGGCTGGTAGGCCAGGCAGCCGGGTTCGGATAGGGAGGGGGCGATTAGGGAG
>NZ_BAAFGR010000329.1:0-3518 GCF_041154655.1 Nocardia sp. JMUB6875 | reverse complement strand
GTGGTGGGCTGGTCGACGGGGATCTCGTAGAGACGAATTCCGGTGTGCCGCAACTGCCCCGGATCGAGCGTGATGCCGGAGACGAAGGCGGCGTGGCCGTAGACGTCGGTGACCTGGGCGGTGAAGGGGCCCGGGCCCGCGCCGGAAATGCTCCAGTAGTTGTCGTTGCCGCGGCGCAGGGGCAGGTAGTCGCCGCCGGATTCCGGTCGCAAGGAGACTTGCGCGAGGGGATTTCCGGTGCCGGAGAACAGGATCGAGATCCAGCTGGGCGAGGAGCTCTGCTCGATGCGGTACACCAGCTCGGGGGCCGGGTTGGGGTCGCGGACCTGGCTGATGTGGATCTGCGCGACGCCGTCGGTGCTGTTGGCGATGGCCTCGAAAGCCGAACGGCTCAAATCGTATTGGTTGGGGCCGCAGGCCGGGCACCGGTCCACCACCTCGGCGCGGACGCTGCCGAGCGGGCCGTCGATGTCGACGTAGGAGCCGCAGGGGGCGGAACCGTCGTACTTACCGGTCGGGACTCCGACGTAGTAACCGTCCAACGGCAGATCCGGCAGCGAGCAGGCCACGCCCTGACTGAAGGCGTAGTAGCGGGCCTCACCCGGTTCCCGTTCCGGTTGTGCCGCCGGGGTCTGAATCTGCTGAGGAATAACCGAACTCGGCGGGATCGCCGCGGGAACCGTGATGACGGTTGTGGTGGGTGTGGCGGCGTGACAGCTCAGTGACTGCGGTTTGATCCACCACGTGGCCAGTCCGACCACCACCGCTCCCGCCAGGATTGTCCACAGCCAAGGCCTGCCAGATTGGACCTCTTCGTGTCCGGTGCGGTGCATGGCTGGTCCCCAACCCTCCGAATTGTGTTTGCTGAAGCGATGCTGCACTCCACATCAGGAAAGCAGCCGTCGCCGTTACGCCGGGCTCGAATCGGAAACTCGGAGTGAAAAACCCGGCGTGTTGCCGGTGTGTCATGGCTATAGAACCGGCGACGGGTCCGCCTCGTATGTCCTGGTGTCCACCCGATGTCCTCCCCTCGGATCTCGGCCCGCCCCAGGAGAGTTCCGCCATGGCCCAGCTCGCACCCTTCTACCGGCAGGTGCAGTCGCATTACGACCTGTCCGACGACTTCTACTCGCTGTTCCTCGACCCCTCCATGACCTACAGCTGCGCGTTCTTCGAGCGCGCGAGCATGAGCCTCGAGCAGGCGCAACAGGCCAAGATCGATTTGGCGCTCGGCAAACTGGAGCTCGAGCCCGGTATGACGCTGCTCGATATCGGCTGCGGGTGGGGCTCGACCATGATCCGCGCGGTGCTGACCTACGGCGTGCGCGTCATCGGACTCACCCTGAGCCGCAATCAGTTCGATCATGTCCAGGCCCGGCTGCGAGAGCTCGGCATCACCGAAGCCGAAGTGCGCCTGCAGGGTTGGGAGGAATTCGACGGCACCGCCGACCGCATCGTCAGCATCGGCGCGTTCGAGCACTTCCGCAAACAGCGCTACGCCGAATTCTTCACCCGCTGCCACCGCCTGCTGCCCGCCGACGGCCGCATGCTGTTGCACACCATCATCGGCCGCACCCTCGCCGAACTCCGCGCCGCCGACATCCCCGTCACCCGCGAGGACGCCCTGTTCCACATCTTCATGAAGCGCGAGATCTTCCCCGGCGGCCAACTCCCGCAGCCCGAAACCGTCCCCCGCGAGGCCGAGGCCGCCGGTTTCCGCACCACCCGCATCCAATCATTGCGGCCCCACTACGCCCGCACCCTCGACCTGTGGGCGCAGGCGCTGGAAACCCACCACACCGAAGCGGTCCACCTGACCTCCGAGGAGGTCTACCAGCGCTATCTCAAGTACCTCACCGGCTGCGCCCACTACTTCCGGGCAGGCCACCTCGACGTCATGCAGTTCACGCTGCAGAAGTAGGCATCAGCACGGCGGCTCCCGCGAAGCGCCCGTTCTTCAGATCCCGCAGCGCCCGGTCGGCTTCCGCCAGCGGATAGGGCTGCACGGTCACCTCGAGCCGATGCCGCCCCGCGAACGCCAGAAACTCCCGCGCGTCCGCCCGGGTATTGGCGGTCACCGACCGAATCTCCCGCTCCTGGAACAGATGTCGCTGATAGTTCAGCACCGGTATATCGCTGAGGTGAATCCCGGCGATCGACAACACCCCACCCCGATCGAGGGCCTCGAGCGCCGGCAACACCAGATCCCCCACCGGCGCAAAGAGAATCGCCGAATCCAACGCCACCGGCGGCGCCTCCGCGGCCCCCTGCGCCGACGCCGCGCCGAGCTCCATCGCGAGATCCCGCGCCTTCTTGTCGCGGGTCATCACGTGCACTTCCGCGCCCTGAGCCAGGGCCACCTGCGCCGCGAGGTGTGCGCTGCCACCGAACCCGTAGATCCCGAGCCGCCCACCCTCGGGGAGAGCGGCCCGCTGCAGCGCGCGGTAGCCGATGATGCCCGCGCACAGCAGCGGCGCGAGTGAGGCGTCACTGTAGCCCTCGGGCAGCGGCAGCGCGTAACCCGCTGGCACGGTGGCGAATTCGGCATATCCGCCATCCGCGTCCCATCCGGTGTACCGCGATTCCGGACACAGATTCTCATTCCCGCGCAGGCAGTACCGGCACACCCCGCAGGTGTGCCGCAACCACGCGATCCCCACCCGGTCCCCGACCCGGAACTCTCCTTCTCCCCCGTCCCCGATCGCGACCACTTCCCCGACAACCTCGTGCCCCGGAACGACATGCTCGCGATGCACCGGCAAGTCGCCCTCGACCACATGCAGATCGGTCCGGCACACCCCGCAGGCCAGCACCCGCACGAGCAGTTCGCCGGTGCCCGGCGCAGGCACCTCCACCCGTTCGAACCGCACCGGCCCCTCGTCGACCGCCCCCGGCACATCCACCCGCCAAGCGCCCATCATCGCCATCCCGCCAGTCTTCCACCCGGCCGGTCACGGCGGGGCCAGGGCGGAGCGGAGGAAGGTCGTCAGTTGCGTGCGGACGCGGTCCTGGGTGAGCCCGTCGGCGCCCGCTCGGAGCGCGGAGAGCAACGCCGAGACCAGGACCGAGAGCAGGACCTCGCCCGCTATGTCCGGGTCCAGCTCGGGGTTGAGGAAGCCCTGGGCGATGCCGTGGCGGATCTTGTCTACGGATTGGGCGGCGTAGGTGCGGGCGTTGTGCAGGCAGCGGTCCAGGACGCGGGCGTCAATGGACGAGGCTTCGAGCAGGAAGAAGTTGACCAGACCGGGCTCGGTGGCAACCAGGTCGTAGCAGCGGTCGATCACCCGGGCGTAGCGGGCGCAGAAGGCATCCATCGTCTCGGGGGCGTCGTCGCCTTCGGGGCCCAGGAGGTGGGCGCGCAGGAGGGTGAAGCAGTGGTCGATGACCGCGTCGAGGATGTCCCGCTTGTTGGCGAAGTAGTTGTAGAAGGTGCCGTGGCTGAGCCCGGCGGCGGTGGTGATGTCGTCCACGCCGATGGAGCGGAAGCCGCGGGTCACCAACAATTCGTAGGTGACGGT
>NZ_BAAFGR010000328.1:0-3633 GCF_041154655.1 Nocardia sp. JMUB6875 | reverse complement strand
ACCCCGCCCCCGCCCTCGGCCCCGGTGGTCGTCACCACGGTGGTCGCGCCCGCGCCCGGCTGTAAGTCGTAACCGGCCGCCGTCGCTCCCGTATGGCATCATCAAATGGAACGTGTTCCATTTCGACCGCCGAGGCGGGGTGCCGGGAGGCCTTCGATGACGAACCCCAAAGTGGACCTGACCACGCCGAATTCCGAGTCTCGCCGCGGCCGCCGACTGTCGCCGCGCATCTCCCGGCTGACCGAGGTGCCGCAGGGCTCGATGGTGGAACTGCCCGGCCGCGGCACCACCTACGTGGTGGATCTGCCGGGCCCGACGCCGGATTCGCCGACCGTGCTGCTGTTGCACGGCATGGCCACCACCGCCATGCTCAACTGGTTCCCGAGCCTGAAGGAGCTCAACGAGCGCTACCGCGTGGTCCTGTTCGACCAGCGCTGGCACGGCCACGGAATCCGTTCCGAGCGTTTCGATCTCGATGATCTGGCCGACGACGTCATCGCGGTCGCCGATGCGGTCGGCGTCGAACGCCCCATCCTCGCGGGCTATTCCATGGGCGGGGTCATCGCCCAACTGACCACGCACCGCCACCCGGACCGGGTGGGCGGGATGGTGCTGGCCGCCACCACCTACCGCTTCCAGGAGACGCGCCGCGAGCGTGCCTTCCATCGCACCTGGGCGGCCACCGCGACCATGTTCTCGGAATGGTCGTTCCGCCGCGCCGAACTGCGCCGCGACAAGCTTCCGACGCTGCCGGAATCCTCCTGGCCGGTGGGGCGCATGGATCGCTGGGCCATGGCGGAATTGCGGGCCACCAGCGGCTGGGCGCTGACGCAGGCGCTCGTGGTGCTGGGGCGATTCGATTCGTCGGAATGGATCTCGACGCTGAAGGTGCCGACGGCCGTGGTCATCACCACACGGGATCGGGCCCTGCCCGTCTTCCGTCAGCTGGAAATGGCGAAAGCGATTCCGGGAGCGGAGATCTTCCTCGCCAAGGCCGGTCACGCGGCCTGTGCACTCGAGGCGGACGTCTTTGTCCCGGTGTTCCTCGAGGCCGTTCAGTCGGTGGCGGATCGTTTGTAGCTCAGGCCTTCTCGCGGGCGGCCTTGAGCAATTCGGTGATCACCTCGGGAATGGCGTCGGTGATCTTGTCGACATCCGGCACCAATTCCTGACAGGCGATGAAGCCGAAATCCAGGTGGCCGTTATTGGAGATCACCGTGGCGGTCAGACCCGCGCCGTGGAACACCGGCCCGAACGGGTACATCGAGGCCACTCGCACGCCCAGGAAGTACATCGGGAAATTGGGGCCGGGCACATTCGACACCACCAGGTTGTGCACCACCGGGTGATGCTCGGCCAGCTTGAACGAGGAATACGCCCGCGCGGCCAGCTGGAAGGTGTTGGGCGGCGCGTACTTCGCCCAATCCTGGAGGAAATCGGCGCCGATGAGGTTGTGCTCCTCCTTGGCCCCGCGATTGTCCTCGGCGATGGCCTGCATGCGCGCCACCGGATTCTCGATATCGGTGTAGAGCCGCGCGAAGATGGTCGAGACCTTGTTGGTGCCCTCCTCGTGGCGTGAGGTCTCGTGCGTGGACACCGGAACCGAGGCCATGAGCGAGGTTTCGGGCAGTTCGTCGTGCAGTTCGAGGTAGCTGCGCAGCGCACCGCCGACGACCGCCAGCACCACGTCGTTGACCTTCACGCCGAAGGCCGACTTTATCTCCTTGATATCCGACAGCTCGGTCTGCACGAAGGCGATGGAGCGATGCGGGGTGATTGCTCGGTTGAACGGCGTGCGGGGCGCGGTGAAAGGCAATGGCATGCCGCGGGATCCGGTGCCGCGCCGGCGCTGAACCAGACCGCCCAGAATGCCAACGGTCTTGGGCACCATGCCGATCAGGCCCAGCTTGCCCGGGAACTTCAGCAGCGCCTCGGCGGCCAGCTGCAGGTCGTTGGGTTCCGATTCGGCCGCAACGGTTTCCGGCGCGGGCGGAGCGTAGCTCACGCCCGGCTCCACATCGCACAGGTGCATCATCATATTGGTGCCGGTGATGCCGTCCACGATGGCGTGGTGGTACTTGGAGATGACCGCCACCTTGCCGTGCGGCAGGCCCTCGACCACCCACATCTCCCACAGCGGGCGGGAGCGGTCCAATGGGCGTCCGGCGATCTCGGCGGCCACGTCGGCCAGCGCCTTGTCGGGCGCTCCGCCCGGCAGGGTCAAGCGTCTGACGTGGTAGTCCAGGTCGAACGTCGAATCATGCACCCACACCGGATGATCGAGGTTGAACGGCACGGCGTGTAGTCGGCGCGTCATGGCGGGAATGAGGTGCAGCCGCCGCCCGAGTTCGGCCTTGAAGGCCTCGTGCTCGAAGCTCGCCCCGTCCGCGGTGGGGTCGAGTATCAGCATTGCGCAGACGTGCAGCAGTTGAGTGTCTGTTTCGAGATAGAGGAAGCTCGCGTCGAGCCCGGTAAGTCGTTCCATACCAACACACTATGAGAACTGGTTGCATTTTGCGCGCCGTTCGCGGTGTGCTCCGGATCCCTTTCGATGCCGTTTCGTTGCCTCAAAATAGCACGTAGATAACAAGTTTCATGATGAAACGGTTGGGTACCAATCAGGTGACTCTCCAGTAGAATTCGTTGCCGCTTCCTTCGACCGTTCCTACCTTGGGTCACATAGCCCGGTGATCAGTCTCTAGTCAATGACAAGAGTCACCGGGCTTCTCACAACGACGTGAGAGGTGAGGACAATGGGCGACCGGAAGGTGCTGCTGCCTGGAAGATGGCTGACGGCTTGGGGATTGGCGGCGGCGACGATCGCCGCCGCGACGGTGTTCACGTCACCGGCGACGGCCCACGCGGACGGCTGCGCCGCCGTGGACGTCGTGGTGGCAAGGGGCACAGGCGAACCCGGCTGGCTCGGCGATGAGATCGGCGATCCGCTCTACGGCCTGCTGGCGGACCGGTTGCCGTTGTCGACCACCTCGTACCGCGTGAACTATCCCGCCGACTACAGCTTCAACGTCGGCGCGGGCAGCGCGGATCTGGTGGGCCACATGACCGCTCAGGCCGATGCCTGCCCCGGCCAGCTCTTCGTCCTCATCGGCTACTCGCAGGGCGCGGCGGTCGTGCACGCGGCGCTGGGCACCGGCGCGGTGTCCTGGTACCCGGGCAGCGTCCAGCTCCCCGGCTACCTCGGTGGTCGCGTCGCCGCGGTCCTGCTCTTCGGCGACCCGGTGCGCGGCCTGGGCTGGAATGTCCCCGGCTGGTTCCTGTCCCGCACCGGAGACTGGTGCACCGGAGGCGATCCCGTCTGCGGATCCGGCACCGACGCCAATGCCCACGTGGCCTACGGCAGCGACCTGGTGGACGCGGCGAACTTCGCCGCCGCCCACCTCTGACCCGGGAGGGGCGGGCCCGGCCCTCGGGCGGTTTCGACGGACACATCCGAAACCCCAGGGCGGGTCCGGGTACTCGCGGCCGGTGGGGGCGTCAGATGCTAGGGCATTTGGGGCCTCTGTCCCACCTCCGGCCCCGCGGGTACCGAAGGGTTCGGCCCGGCGTGCTGTTCCACGCCGGGCCGACCTCTGTTGTGGGGGAGGGGGTTACCAGTGCAGGCCGGGGATGCGG
>NZ_BAAFGR010000327.1:0-3930 GCF_041154655.1 Nocardia sp. JMUB6875 | reverse complement strand
GGGTCTCCTCCGCCAACCCAATCAACCGAGCCCGCACCAACTCCGGCCGCTCATCAACAATGAAATGCCCACACCCCTCCACCAACTCCACCGTGTAATCATCCGCCCGAGCCGTCTCCGCCGCCGCCAACGAATAATGCACCGCCGCATCATCTTTCCCGAATAATGCCCGCACCGGCACGCTAGCCCGCCGCACCTCCGGCCTCCGCACCGACGCCGGCACCTCCCTCAACAAGAACGTCCGA
Source organism: Nocardia sp. JMUB6875 (assembly GCF_041154655.1). NCBI lineage: Bacteria > Bacillati > Actinomycetota > Actinomycetes > Mycobacteriales > Nocardiaceae > Nocardia > Nocardia sp. JMUB6875. Next base: position 3,685 of record NZ_BAAFGR010000327.1, on the reverse strand, counting down.
TACGTATCGGTAGACGCCCGAGCCACCACCGGATCTCTGAACCGTTCGGAGAAGATCCGGATGGTCTCTCGATCCATCTCGCCGCCCTCGGAAGAAGCCGAGCCAAACAACCACTCCAAGAACCGAGTCCGCCGCTGCAAAGGCACCCCCACACTCGCCATGACCGGCTGATATGCCAACAGCCGCCAGGCCTGCCGCGCCACATCCTTCTTCGCCGCCCACGGATGCGCCATATTCAACACCAGAAACCCCCCGAACCTCTCCGGCTCCCGGAGCACCATCCGATACCCAACGAACCCACCCCAGTCGTGCCCCACCAACAGCACATCATCAGCAAGGCCCATCGCATCCATCAACGCCAACACATCGCTCGCCACGTCATCTTTCGCCCACCGGTGCGGCGCCGCCCCGACCACCCATACCCCGGCAGATCCGGCGCAATAATCCGCAGCCCCGCAGGCGGATCCGCCAACAGATCCCGATACACATAGTGATGCTGCGGCCACCCATGCAGCGCGACCACCGCCCGCCCCTCCCCGGCATCGGTCACATGAAATCGAACGCCTCGAGCCTCGACGTAGCTCCGACGCACGTTCGGAATTGCCGGCACTACTTGATCCGTAGTCATAACCCACGCTAAACCCCGGCCGGCACGGACCGGCGTCGATTCCCAGGTTCATTCACCTACTGGAATAAGCATCGGCAATCCCAATGCTGTATGGAGACACAGTGTCTCGCTGAGCGAGAACTGCGGACATGGCCACCTCTGCCAGGTCACCGAGGTTCTTCAGGAGGGCAGTCACACGCGCCAACTCGACAGGATGACCCGACCCGTCAGGGAGCGACTTCATAAATTGTCCGAAGACCCCGGTCTCGGTGGATAGATCTGCCGACCGCAAAGCTCGCCCGAGGGTTTCGGGCGCTCCGACGAGTGCTGCCACAAGTATCGCGACGCCAGCCGGGTCGTAGTCGACCCCCGCCAATCTCGCTCTCACCACGGTGTAGATGGTCAGGAATCGTTTGGCCCGTCGAGGTGTCGTTGCAACGAGGGGAGCGAGTAGATCAAGTATGGCCCGGTCACCCGGACTGATTTCGAGCGATCTGATCATGTAGGAGTCGACGGATTCGTCACGCTTTCCGACAGTGCGTTCTGACGACTCCGATGCTGGATCAATATCATGCGACGGCGACCCCGCACCTTCAACGGCTTCGCCGGGCACGCCTGTATCGTCCTCGGGATTGGTTTCGCCGCTACCGATTTCGCGCTCCGAGGTCATCGTCCGATCATCGATGGCACCGTTCAGGATCGCGCGACAACCATCAGCAGACATTGTCGGCAAGGTATAAGTCAGCTGGAAGATCTTCTCCAAGTAGTCCGACGGGGTCGCCACGCCACCATTCACGAGGATGTCGGAATGCACAGCCTGTAGACAGTTTTCGAGACCACGATGGTCCACGCCGACGACCACGACGAAATGCGGGAGTGCAAGGTACAGGTGGACCGCCTCGAGCACGGCGACCGCCGTGGCAGCGGAGCAGCGGTCGAGGTCGTCGATATACAGCACGATGCGCCTCGGTGTGGACTTCTTGTCCTCCAGCGCCTCGGTCAGTCGCTCGCTCAGCTCGAACAGATCATGATGGACGCGCGCATTGACGCCGAGATGCTCATCGAATTCCGATGTCCCCGCCCTCTCCGCAATGAAACGTTGCAAGAACTTGGCGGGTGTGAGCTCATCGCGCTGCTGCCTTGCCTTCTCCAATTCCTCCTGACTGCTCGCCTTTGTTTCAAGTGCCAGGGCACGGTCCGCGTCGACTTGCTTCAACTGCAATTCCAGTTCGTCGACGTCCTTCTGCTGCTCGGTCCGCTTCTCCTCGACCTGTCGATCGATGAGATCCTGCAACTGCTCTGCGGGTTGCAGGAAGTGCCGGACGAGCGCAACCTGCCGAGTGACAGCGGTGGCCAATCCACCGATCAGGGAGGCGGCAAGACCGATGGCAGACCCCATCGGCCGCAGGGCCGGAACGACACCCACAAGGACAACCGCTCCGAGAAAGGCGAGGACCATGATCGCTGCCGCTGCAACGAGCGGAGAGAAGAGCAATCCACGCCGGCCGGGCCCGCCCAGGATCGCGATGCGCTTGCCGACGGCCTGCATCTCGTGAGCCGCTTGATACAACTGCAGCGCACTTTTCTGTACATCCGGAAGATTCAGTTCACGGAATAGCTCGTCAAGGCGCTTCTTGAGTTCGGGATCTTTCCCAACCCGCTCCATGATCTGCTTGCCACTGATCGAGCGGAGCACCTCGAGTTCGCTCTCCTGCTCCTCACGGAGTACTTCGATCTTGCCCCCCAGCTCCTCCCTTTTCGATTCGGCCTTCTCGATCTCGATCTCGGCATTGTCAATCTTCGTTTCGAGCTCGGTAATTCTGTCATCCGCAGCGGCTACCTCAGCGGCATCCCGGCTCTCGGAGCCATCGAGAGCCTGAAATATCTGCCGATGCAGACTGACCATCAGGTGGCCACGCTCGTAATGCCACGCCCCGAAGCGAATATGCCAGGTTCCTGGCTCAAACACCTCTCCGTCGATGTCTCTGCGGCCGAAGCCTCGAATGTGCTGCTCGATTCGGTGCATGAAGTACGTTTTTCCACTGCCCCATTCGCCGTACAGCGCAATGGCGAGTGGCGGCACTACCTGTTTGGCTGCGATGACGGCAGCGAGTGCTCGCGCGTCGGCATCTATCCCGAGCCGGTCCGGTCCATCGATCCCGTCGTCCGTGACCGACGGCAGAGTAATCGAATTACCTTCAGTCCCAGCGAGAGTCGGCATATCAGCGCTAGACGCCGGGATTCGCGCGAGGACCGTTTCGTCCAACTCCTCGGGGTCGTCGAAGGCGATACCGCGGAGTTCGCACTCGTACAGTAGTTCCAGGAGTTCCCCGATCTGCCGAAGATCGTTCTCGAGTACCCGCGATGACGGCATGGAGGTGCGAAGATATCTGATCGCGTGAACGTTGCCAGCTTCATACGCGCGTCCGAGGCGTTGCCGGCCCTTGAGTTCGATCGGCTCGAACGTGGATCGCGCGATCGACGATGCCCGAATGATCCGCCGCGCCGATTCGACCCGAGCCGATAGGTTTGCCGCCGTTCGGAAATCGAAGTCGTCCTTCTCGGCATTCCATGTCGTTGTGCCCTGATTCAGCGACAGATACACAGCATCACCGGTGGCGCTGAAGAGGTAGACGGCGTACCAGCCGATCCCCGCCCTGGCACTCAGTTCCGGATCGAAAATACGCGTCCATGGGACCTCGGCGGGAGCACCCTTCCCGCCACTTCCCTCGGCCTTCCACGTCGGTTCGACCGGTCGCAGCATCTCCTCCAGCGCTTCCGGAATCCGACGCTCGACCAACTCCTTCCGCCGACGCATGATCGGATCGTTCGGATCGGAGGTCCGGTCCTGCTGGATCGCGAGAACCTCGACAAGATCATCCCCCAGCGACATGGGAGCACTGTACCCATTTGAAACGCGACCGCCTAGTCCTTTGAATGGCAAAGGTTTTCAGAAACCAGCGCATACTAGTGTCGTGAGTCGTTGATTCGTTGGCAGTAGGCGGCGAGAGTTTCGAGGATCTCGTCGGCGGTCTTGGTCCAGACGAAGGGTTTCGGGTCGGCGTTCCAGGCGTTGAT
>NZ_BAAFGR010000326.1:0-3942 GCF_041154655.1 Nocardia sp. JMUB6875 | reverse complement strand
GCCCCGCCCTCGCCGACGTGGATCAGGTGCTGCGCTTCGCCGAAGAGCTGGCCGCCCTGGGCATCACCCAGCTGGACTTCATGCCCGACGGCGATCCGGTCGCCTACACAACCGATTTCGCCGAGCGCCTGCTGCCCCGCCTGGCGGCGATCCAAGCCCCTGGTCAGTAGTCCACCCCCGACAATCCGGCATGCCCTCGGCCGGAATCCACGCTGCCAGCGGTGGATCCCGGCGAAAGCATGCCGGATGACGAAGGGAACCCCGGTACGACGAGGGCACCTCTCCATGACGGGGGAAGCCTTTGTCCACGAGCTCGGGGACGGGTGTGAGGTCGCGCGCGAACTCGCCCGACCGCCTCCGGGGATTCCGGGGGTTCGGTATCATCGCGCGCGTTTACTTAGTACCTGGAGGAACCGTGCCCGCGAATCCCACCGCCGCCGAACTGCTGGCGACCGTCGAAGCCTCCCCGCGGGCGGTCGGCGCGCACGACAAGGCCGCCTGGGTGGGCCTTTTCGCCGAGAACGGCAGTGTGGAGGATCCGGTCGGGTCGCGTCCGCATATCGGGCGCGCGGCCATCGAGCGCTTCTACGAGACCTTCATCGCGCCTAACGGCATCGTCTTCGACGTGACCAACGACGTGGTGTGCGGCATGACGGTGTTCCGCGACCTGAGCATCGCCACGACCATGTCGACCGGCGTGACGCTGCACGTGCCGATGCATCTGCGCTACGACCTCGAGGATGTGGACGGCGCCCTGAAAATCCGTGCCCTGCGCGCGCATTGGGAGCTGGCGGGCATGATCGGCCAGCTCCTGGGGTCCGGTACGCAGGGCCTGCTGGCCGGGGCCAAGCTGGGGCCGCAGCTGCTCGGCAATCAAGGCATCGGCGGCGCAATCGGTTTCATGTCCGGCCTGCGCGGCGTCGGCAAGCCGGGCAAGGCCGCGGCGGGCCGCCTGCTGGACGCGCTCGGCCGCGGTGACTACGCGGCCGCCCGCGCGGCGCTGGTGCCGGTGCCGCGCCTGGAGTGGGGCACCGACGGTGCGATGTCGCTGGAGGACTTCGCCACTCGGGTGAAGGGCCTGCGCTGGAGCAAGGCCCTCGCGGCCGGGCGCACGGTCACCGCGACAGTGGACACCCGGCAGGGCAGCGGTATCGCCGAACTCGACTTCACCGCCGGATTGCGCATCGAATCCGCGCGAATCTTCGTGCAGGCCAGCTAGTCCCGGATACCGGCGATCTCGGCCAGCGGATTCTTGCCGCTGAACGTGGTGCCCCCGGCCGCCCCGACCACTTTCCCGTGCACGCTGATCAGCCATTGGCCGCACACGCAGCGCAGATACTGCACGCCGCGGTGTGCGGCGACAGTGGGGGAGGGCCAAGCGCAGGAGGGGCATTCGGCGATCATCAGGACATCCTGGTGGTGCGAGCGCCGAATCACCATGATCGACACGCTGCAACCCACAAAACGATTGCGTGTCTTTGGTGACTCGCCGTGCTTGATTTGCCAATGGCCGCATCGGAACTCGTGGCGGCCAGGTTGAAACACTGTTGACTCAGCCCGCTTTGCCGCGCCGCACCGCCGTTGGCGTGGCGCCCCACCAGCGTTGACAGCAGCGCGTGAACACCGACTGCTCGGCCAGGCCCAGCAGCGAGGCCACCTGGCTCATGGGCATGTCGGTGGTGGTCAGATAGCGGCGGGCCTCCGCGCGGCGCACCTCGTCGAGAATGGCGGCGAAGGTCGTCCCCTCGGCGGCCAAGCGGCGCTGCAAGGTCCGCGGATGGATGGTGAGCAGCCGTGCCACGGCATCGATTTCGGGTGCGGTGGTGCCGAGCAGCTTCTGCAGCGTCGTGCGCACGCGCGGCGCGATGGCGGTGGCCGCGCCGCCGGACTGCTCGGCCAGGAACGCCATGGCCAGGCGGTGTAGGTTCTCGTCGCCACCCGAGAGCGGCCGATTGGCCAGGCTGCTCGGCACCCGCAGCACCGCCTCCGGGCGCTCGATTCGCACTGGCGCGCCGAAGAATTCCTCGTACGCCTGGATCGGCGCGGCGGGCCGGTAGGGCAGCTCCACCGAGCGCAGGCCGTAGCGGTCCTCGGCGAGGCGCTGAATGGTCCTGTGCACGAAGGCCAATCCGAGATCGGTGCCCTGCACCGGCGTCGGCAGGCCGGGCGCGGTGACGCCGTAGCGCAGCGCGATCACGCCCCGATCGCCGTACGGGTCGGGTCCCATGGTCAGGCTCAGCGAGCGGGCGTGCACGAACAGGTAGCGCGAGGTGCACTCCAGTACCCCGGCCAGGGTCGGCGAGTTGCGGATGGCCAGGGCCAGCGGGCCGAGCATGTCGAGCTCCTGCCGCCAGGCCATGCGCAGGCCCAGATCCGGGCAGTCGAGCCGATGTGCGGCCAGCTCGAGCACCGCCGCGACCGCCTGGTCGGGGACCAGCAGATCGTCGGTGTCGAGGGCGGCGACGGGCAGGCCGCACGCCGCGACCAGCTCCTCGGCATCGCCGCCGAGTTCGGCCACGGTCGCGCGGAAGCCCCGCAGGCCCGCGGATCTGATCACCGACATGTCGTCCAGGATCAAATACTTGTCGCGCGGAGTCAAGAAACCTCTCGGTGGGCACAACAGACTGGAGGTCATGAACGCCGCGCCTGCCACCGCCGAACATCTCGATGTCGTCATCGTCGGAGCCGGGCTCTCCGGCATCGGCGCGGCGTACCGACTGCAGACCGAGCACCCCGGCCGCAGCTACGCCGTGCTCGAGGCGCGCGACGCGCTCGGCGGCACCTGGGATCTGTTCCGGTATCCGGGCATCCGCTCCGACAGCGACATGTTCACCCTCGGCTACCCGTTCAAGCCCTGGCGCGACGCCAAGTCCATCGCCGACGGGCCGTCCATCCTGCGCTACATCCAGGAGACCGCCAGCGAGAACGGCATCGACCGGCACATTCGGTTCGGTACCAAAGTCGTTGCCGCGCAGTGGGACAGCGCGGAGTCGCGGTGGACGCTGACGCTGGAGCACAAGACCGCCGACGGGGTCGAGACCAGCTCGCTCACCTGCGGGTTCCTCTACTCCTGCTCGGGCTACTACAACTACGACCACGGCCACGAGCCCGAGTTCCCCGGCCTGTCCGACTTCGCCGGGACCGTCGTGCATCCCCAGTTCTGGCCCGAGGACCTGGATTACGCGGGCAAGCGCGTGGTGGTCATCGGCAGCGGCGCGACCGCGGTCACCCTGGTCCCGGCCATGGCCGAGCAGGCCGAACTGGTGACCATGCTGCAGCGCAGCCCCACCTGGATCTCCGCGGTCCCCGGCCGCGACAAGGTGGCCGACCGGATTCGTGAACTGCTGCCGCCGGATCTGGCGCACCGGATCATCCGCGGCAAGAACATCCTGTTCAATATCGGCTTCTACCAGTACTGCCGCCGACGGCCCGAGGCCGCGCGCAAGCTGCTCACCGGACTGACCACGCGAATCCTGAAGGACGAGAAGCTGGTCGCCGAGCACTTCACGCCCGACTACAACCCGTGGGACCAGCGCCTGTGCGCGGTGCCCAACGCCGACTTCTTCAAGGCCATGCGCAAGGGCAAGGCCGAGGTGGTCACCGATCACATCGAAACCTTTGTGCCCGAGGGCATTCGGCTGAAGTCCGGCAAGGTGCTCGAGGCCGACGTCGTCATCACCGCCACCGGCCTGCAACTGCTCGCCTTCGGCGGCGTCGACCTGATCGTAGACGGCGCCCCGGTCAACCTGTCCGACCAATTCGTCTGGCAGGGCACCATGCTCACCGGCGTCCCCAACTTCGCCGTCTGCATCGGCTACACCAACGCCTCCTGGACTCTCCGCGCCGACCTCACCTCCCGCCTGGTCTGCAAGGTCCTCTCCTACATGGACCGCAACGGCTATGCCGCCGTAGTCCCCCAACCCGACCGCCCCCTCCAGGAAC
>NZ_BAAFGR010000325.1:0-3971 GCF_041154655.1 Nocardia sp. JMUB6875 | reverse complement strand
CCCCCCACATCCGCCGAGTGGCACACCACCGCGGCAAAACCAGACAAATCCCCTCGATGGTGTGCCGCTCGGCGAGGGGTCAGGGGGTGGTGAGGGTGGTGAGGAAGGTGGACCACTCGGAGGGGGTAAAGGCGAGGGTGTGGCCGGTGGGGTGCTTGGAGTCTCGGATGCCGACCTCGCCGTTGGGCAGGAAGGCGATTTCGACGCATTGGCCGCTTGTTTCGCTGTAGCTGCTTTTGAACCAGTGGGCGCCGGATAGGTCAACGGTCACTGTCGAATCTCCTTGCCGCCTGGCGGAGTAGGTCTCGGGATGTCGTCTCGTCCAGGGTGGTGCGTCGGACGGCGTCGGCGAATTCATGGTAGCGATCCACGACTTCACGCTTCTCGATGTACAGGTCGCTGCTCATCGCACCGTCGAGGTAGACGATGGGCGGTTCGATGGGCGCGCCCTTGCTGTCAGTTCCGAAGTCCAGCAGGACGAATGGGAAGGCGGGCAGGCCCCAAACCGCGCCTGATGAGTACGGGTGCACTCGCAGGCTCACGTTGGGCTGCTTACTCACCTCCGCCAGCTGACGCAATTGGGCGGCCATGACCGCGGGACCGCCGATCACACGGTGCAGAGCGGACTCGTGGAGAAGGACTTCCAGCACAAGCGGCCGAGTTCGCCGGGTGACGATGATCTGCCGGTCCAGCCGTACCCGCACCCGGCGCTCGATATCTTCGTCCGTGCCGTGGATATAGAACGCGCGAATCATCGCGCGGGCATAGGCGGGCGTTTGCAGCAGGCCTGGCACCAGCTCTTGGTACGAGAGGAGCCGCCGGGCTGAACGTTCCATCCCGACATACATATTGAACGCATCGGAGAAGAGCCCGCCCAGCGACGTCACACCGCTCTCGTCCTTCGCGGCCGCGGCCCGCGACGCGAGACCGACCGCGCGCTCCGTATCCTCGGCGTCAACCTCGTACAGCAAACACAGCTCTCGCACGTCTTGGCGGCGCGGATTGACCGTGCGGCCGGTCTCGAGGCGCTGCAGTGCATTGAAACTCAGCTGTACTTCTTTGGCGGCGTTGGCAATCGACAGGCCCCGCCCCTCCCGCGCCTCGCGGAGGAACCGGCCCAATTGCCGTCGCATCAAGGTCGGCGACGCACCCTCTTCAATCTCGGCCATCGGTAGCTCTCCAGAAAGTGAATAGACAACCGGCTGAAATCTGCCTACCCATTGTCCGCAAATCTGCATCGGATCATGGCGTTTCCGATGACTTCATCTGAATATTCAGTTTCTGCCGATGCGGTCGTCTCGCCGGTGGTGTGCTGGTCCCATCAGCAATCCCCGAATGACGGGAGGTTCCAACGATGTTCGGGCTTCCAGCGACCGGGCACAGTGCCCAGCCGGTGATGACTGAGGGTGGGGCGCTACGCGCCTTGCGGGAACATGCGGATTGTCCGATCACGGTGTGCGCGGCCAAGTTGCAGGCCAAGACATACCTGGTGCGGATCGGGAAGCGTGCGCCCAGGCCGCCCTGGAGGATCTGACATGGATGACATGCGCGAGGTCGAGATCCGGGTGCTGCGAGAGGTAGTGGAAGCGGTCGAGGGGAGGTTGCGGGCGCATGAAGCCGAAGGCGGCTATGTGCTCACTCCTCGAGCCGCGGTATATGCGGCGGTGATCTACGCCGTGATCGCCAGTGCCCGGGCGAGCGGGCATTACGGCGCGGGGAGTTTGGCACGAGCCCCACTACTGGACGAGATTCTGGGCGATGTCGATGTGAACCCCTGGGAGGCAGCCGTTTACGCGATAGTGATGGATGACGTCCAGATGCATTGAGCCCCGCAGCCGATCGTTGCCGCGCCAACGTCGTGGTAAGCGCGAATGGGCCTAGACCTACATTAAGGCAGCGAAATTGGCAGAAAACCGTCGATCGAGGGCTGTTTGTGTAGGAATAGGCCCATTCGCGCTCATCGCCCCTGCGGACATTCCATCCGCCTCGGACCGGCTCACCCGAGCAATCCTGCCTGTACAGCCAATGTGCGCGCCGACCGGACATGGCACCGCGCGGGCACGAGGCACGGATCTCGGTCTGTAGCCTGCCAGCATGGGGTGGATCATGATCGCAGTCGGAGCACTGTCGTTGCTGTTCAGCGTGGCCGCCGACCCGAGAACACGGTGGCAGAAGACCGAAGCGTGGAAGTACCGCAACCCAGAAGCTGCCGAACCCAGCGCCGCCGTATTCCGGGCGCGCCGTGCGGCCGGCGCCGGCGTCGGGGTGGCGTTGATTTTGCTGGGTGCCGCGGTCAACTCCGTGAAGTGGAGCAATGAGCCGGGCCGGGGCAAAGGACATGACGCCGTCGAACGGGTTGCGCAGCTGCTGGGGCCGACCACGCCCGGTATCGCAGACCAATCCTCCGATCCGCTGCCGCCGATGCCGCACTTCCATGCCGACCTGCTCGATGTCGTGACAGGCTACGCCGACCAGGTCAGCCGGTACGACTACCGCGGAGCCGATTTGAAGGTCACCGCCGACCGCGCCGTCGCCACCACTCACCTGTTCACGTTGACCGCCGCAGGCGGCGCGCTGTACTGCCTGCAGATCGACGAAACCGGCCCGGGAATCCCGGACTTCGTCGACTCCATCAAAGGGGTCCGCCCCACCGTTGCTCTCTATCAAGTGCCGATCCGGTCCGCCGTCTTCGACCGCGCCTGCGCCGCAACCCCGTAAAACGGTTCCGGCTTCGGCGCCATCCTGAGGCGGCGTGGGGTGGGTGCGGGAGCCGCCGACCCCTCATCGGTCAGCGGCTCCCGGCTTTGGGGAGTGGGGTGGTCAGCCCCAGTGGGTGGTCAGTTGGCGGGTCAGGTGGGAGGCGGCGATGTCTTGGGCCAGTTGTTCGAGGAGGGGGCCAGCCTGGGATATGCAGACGGTTGGGTCGGGTTCGAGGTCCGTTAGGGCGTAGGCGTGGTCTATACCGAAGCGGCGCAAGGTGTCTCGGTTGATGGTGCGGCGGCCGGAGACGGCTAGGACGGGGACTTCGGCGCGCCAGGCTTCGCGGGCTACGCCGATGGGGGCCTTGCCGTTGAGGGTTTGTTCGTCGAGGGAGCCCTCGCCGGTGATGACCAGGCGGGCGCCGGAAAGCACCTGGGCGAAATCGAGTTGTTCGAGGATGACTTCGATGCCGGGGCGGAGGGTTGCGCCGAGGAAGGCGAGGGCGGCGAAGCCGACGCCGCCGGCCGCGCCCGCACCGCGGCGGTCGGACTCGTCTGCGCCGAGGTCGCGGCGGGCGATTTCGGAGAAGCGGGACAGACCGGCCTCGAGCGCCTCGACCTCGCGCGGGCCCGCGCCCTTCTGCGGGCCGAAAATCTGTGCGGCACCGCGCTGTCCGAGTAGCGGGTTGTCGACGTCGGACGCCACGATAACGGGAACCCGCAGGAGGTCACGGGTATCGATGCGCGCGAGCCGCCGCAGTGCGGCACCCCCGGGCGGCAGCGGCCGACCGTATGCGTCGAGGAACTTCGCACCGAGCGCGGTGAGCATGCCCGCTCCCCCGTCGGTGCACGCGCTGCCGCCCAGTCCGAGCACCACCCGCCGCGCCCCGCGCAGGACGGCCGTGCGAATGAGCTCGCCGGTTCCGGCGCTGGTGGCGTTCAAAGCCGTTGTCGCAGTGGCCCTACCGGGCAGCCGCCGCAGCCCGGAAGCCTCGGCAAGCTCGATGACGGCCGTCCTGTCCCCACCCATCGCGAACGACGCGACCACCGGATTCCCCACCGGCCCCGTCACGTTCGTCTGCAGCCCTGAATATCCGGAGGCCACCAGCGCGGCCACCGTCCCATCCCCGCCATCGGCGACGGGAACCGTCACCACCGGCACCTCCGGCCGCGCCGCGCGCAACCCGGCAGCCAGATGCCCGGCCACCTCCGGCGCGGTGAGCGAGCCACGAAATTTGTCGGGGGCCACGACGACATGCCCCTCCTGCCACC
>NZ_BAAFGR010000324.1:0-4002 GCF_041154655.1 Nocardia sp. JMUB6875 | reverse complement strand
GGACTGGGCGAAGCGGCTGGCGGAGTTGGCGGCGGTGACCGTGCGGGGTGGGCGCGGGGCGGTGATCATGGTGCCGGATCAGCGGGACTTGGATCGCGTACTGACCGAATGCGTTGCGCTGGTGGGGGAGTCGGCGGTCGGATTGGCCGCCGGGCTGGGGCCTTCGGCGCGATATCGGCGTTGGTTGTCGGTGTTGCGGGGGCAGGCGAAGGTGGTGGTGGGAACACGCAGTGCGGTGTTCTCACCCGTGAAAGACCTTGGGCTGATCGCCATTTGGGATGACGGCGACGACACGTTCGCCGAGCCGCGGTCGCCGTACCCGCATGCGCGGGAAGTGGCCATGCTGCGGGCGCACGAGACCGGGGCGGCGTTCGTGGCGGGCGGGTTCTCGCGCACGGCCGAGGTGCAGGCCATCGTCGAATCCGGTTGGGCGCATGACCTCTTGGCGAATCGCAGTGTGCTGCGGCAGGCGATGCCGCGCATCACCGCACCCGGCGATACCGACGCGGCGCTGGAACGGGATCCGATCGCACAGGCCATTCGCATTCCCGCGGTCGCGTTCACGGAGGCGCGCAAGGCGCTCAAAGCCGGTGGGGCGGTGCTGGTTCAGGTGCCGCGGCGCGGATACATTCCGGCGCTGTCGTGCGCCAAGTGCCGGACTCCGGCGCGCTGCCGCCACTGCAACGGTCCGCTGGCGCTGCCGGACAGCGCGCCATCGGCACGCGGCGCGCTGCGCAGCGGACGCGAAGGTGTCGCGGAGGCGCAGAGCCCGGCCTGCCGGTGGTGCGGAATCACCGAGGCCGCGTTCCGCTGTGGCGCGTGCGGATCGCGGGCGCTGCGGGCCGTCGTCATCGGCGCCTCCCGCACCGCGGAGGAGCTGGGTCGCGCGTTTCCCGGTGTGCCCGTGCGCGGTTCGGGCGGCACCTCGATCCTGAACTCGGTGCCGGAGGGGCCGCAGGTGGTGGTGTCGACCATCGGCGCCGAACCCCCGGTCCCCGGCGGCTACGCGGTCGCCATGCTCCTCGACGGCTGGGCCCTGCTCGGCCGCGCCGACCTGCGGGCCGCCGAGGACACGCTGCGCCGCTGGATGTCCGCCGCCGCCCTGGTGCGCCCCGACGGCCGCGTCATCGTCATGGCCGACGCCGGACTGCCGACCGTGCAGGCGCTGGTGCGCTGGGATCCGGTGTGGCACGCCGGTTTCGAACTCGGCCAGCGCGCCGAGGTGCGCTTCCCGCCTGCCGTCCGCTTCGCCGCCATCGACGGCACCACGGACTCGATCGCCGAATTGCTCGGCGAGGCAAAACTTCCCGACGACGTCGAGATCCTCGGCCCGGTGCCGCTGCCACCCGGCGCGCGAAAGCCCTTCTCCTCCGGCGATTCCCCCGCCGAGGTCGAACGCATGATCCTGCGCGCCGACCGCGCGTCGGGAGCGGCCCTGTCCCGGGCCCTGACCGCCGCCCAGGCCGTCCGCAGCACCCACCGCTCCGACGCACCCCTCCGGGTCCAGATCGACCCGATCGACATCGGCTAGCCGATCGCGCTCAGCCCCCGGTGATTTCGTCGCGGGGGAGGGCGGCCAGGGTGGTGAGGGCGTTGAGGAAGCCGCGCCGGTCCGCGTCGGGCAGCTTGTCCAGGAGACGGTCCTCCCGGGCCTGGATCTCGGCCTGCGCGGCATCGCGGAGGCGACGGCCCGCAGGGGTCAGGGCGAGGAGCCGGGCCCGCCGGTCGGCCGGATCCGGGCGGCGTTCGATCAAGCCGCGGTCCTGCAGGTCGTCCAGCACCGCGATGATGCGCGTCTTGTCCGCCCCGATCTCCTGGGCGAGCACGCCCTGCCCGCGTGTGGTGGTCTCGTCCAGGCGCAGCAGCACGACGTAGCCCCACATGGTGAGGCCGTGGGCGGCCAGCACCGGTTGCTCGGCCGCCATGAGGGCGCGGCCCAGCGGGACGATCATCGCTGCCAAGTCCGGACGGTCTGTCATGCGGACAAGATTAGGCGGCCCGCCCGTGCGGCCTCTCGATCGTGTCGCCCGCGCGGGTCAGGATGGCGTCGGCGTCGAAGGTCTCGGCCTGCCAGGAGTCGACGCCGAGGCCGACCCGGCCGCGCCAGGCCCGCACGATCGCGGTGTGCACGGGCCAGCGCACGAACCGGCGCATATCGCGTTCGGATTCCCACACCGAGATCGAGCCGCCCCGGAACTCCGACGGCCTGCCCCACAGCCACACTCCGACGGCACCCTGCATGACCGGCCAGGTCTTGCCCAGCTCCAGCCCGGTCGAATAGATCTCGCGCGCTTCGTCTTCCGAGCCCGCGAGGAAGTCGGTCACGCTCACGAAGACCGGGCCCGAACGGTGGTGGTTCGGGCCCGGAGTCCACGGCATCAGCACGGTGCCTTCGGAGAAAGTTATCGTATGCATACACATACGATATGCACATGCGTACGAATATGGCAATGTCGAGTTTCAGCGGAAGGCGGGTGCGACGCGGGCCGCCCACTGGGCGTAACTGGTTGCGGGGCGGCCCAGTACGCGCTCGACGTCGCCGCTGACCTGCTGCTCCTCGGCTGTGGGCGCGCCCAGGATCTCGAGGGTGTGGTCGGCGACGGACTCCGGCATGAAGCGCAGCATGTTCTCCCGCGCCTGCTCACGGGTGAGCTCGACGAATTGCAACGGCTGCCCGAGCGCGGCCGTCAACGCCTCCGCCTGCTGGCGAGGGGTGACGAGTTCCGGGCCGATCACGGTGTAGGCCCGCCCGTGGTGGCCGTCCTCGAGCAAGGCGGCCGCGGCCATGGCGGCGATATCGGCCGGATCCACCTGCGGCAGACCGACATCCCCGAACGGGGCCGGGATGATGCCCTGGGTGCGCACCGGTTCGATCCAGGCGAAGGTATTGGTGAAGAACCCGCCCGGCCGCAGCACCGTCCACTCCAGATCCGAAGCGGCCAGGGCCTTCTCGAATTCGAGGGTGCGCGCGTAGCCGTCGCTGCCGGGGCGGGTCACCGCGCCCTGTGAGGACACGAACACCACGCGCCGAACACCCGCCGCCGCAACGGCTTCCAGCACCTCGGCGGGCGGCGGTCCCTGCACCAGCTGCGGTCCGGTGATGAGCAGGAACAGTGCCCGCGCGCCCGCCACCGCCTCGGTCAGGCTCGCGAGATCGCCGATATCGGCCCGGCGGTGCTCGGCGCCCTCGGGTAGATCCACCGGCTTCTCGCCCCGCGACACCGCGACCACCTTCTCGCCGGCCGCCGCGAGCTCACGCACGAGGGCACTGCCGACATTTCCGGTCGCTCCGGTCACCACGATCATCTGTCTCACTCCTGAGTTAGTTGGCTGACTAACTCGAACAGTAGGGCACTCGACCGGGCATTGTCTATAGTTAGTTGTATGACTAACTCAGTGGCCGCCAATGCGGGCAAGCGGGAGCGGCTGGCGGACGCGGCGGCCAAGGTCTTCCACGAACGCGGAGTCGAGAAGACGACCATCGCCGATATCGCGCGCGCCGCCGAGGTACCTGTGGGCAACGTCTACTACTACTTCAAGACCAAGGACCAGCTGGTCCAAGCGGCGATCAGCGCCCACGCGCGCACCGCCCAGGAGATCATCGCCGCCCTCGAACAGTTCGACGCCCCCGCCGAACGCCTGAAGGCCCTCGTCCGCGGCTGGGTAGACCAACGCGAACTAGCCGCCCAATTCGGCTGCCCCTCCGGCACTCTCGCCACCGAACTCGACAAGCGCGCCGACGGCCTCGACCGCGAACTCGCCGACGTCATGCGGGGCCTACTGGACTGGATCGACACCCAGTTCGCCGCCATGGGCCGCAACGACTCCCGCGAACTCGCCGTCGCCCTACTGGCCGCCTACCAGGGAATCTCCCTGCTCACCAACACCTTCCGCGACCCGGCCATGATGGAAGCCGAAGGCGCCCGCCTGGAGCGCTGGATCGACTCCCTGGTCCCCGCAACGTAATCCGAGGATTCAGTTTCGGGCGGGCTGGGATTGGGC
>NZ_BAAFGR010000323.1:0-4023 GCF_041154655.1 Nocardia sp. JMUB6875 | reverse complement strand
ACCCCCGACGACGCCCCCGTCCCCGAGCCCTGATGCTTCTGTTCCTATTGGCCCTGGCCGGCTTCGCCTTCCTCGATTCCCTCGACATGCTCCTGGTCGGTGTCACCACCGCAGTTGTCTTCGACAGCCGCCTCAGCCGCCGCTCCCCAGTGCCCGGCGCACTCAGCTTCCTGGCCGGGGTCTTCGCCGTCACAACAACTTTCGGCATCACCTTCGTCCTGGGCCTGCGTTTTCTGACCAACCTGGTCAGCTTCGATATCACCCCGACCATGCGCTACTGGGCCGAACTGTTGGTCGGTGTGATCCTGCTGCTTCTGGGCAGTGTGCGACTTTCGAAGGGTGGCGGTGATGCCCCGGTTGTTCCGGCCTGGGCACTCGAGGCCCGTCGAAAGCCATTGCTGCTGGGCCTCGTTGGCGTAGTCATCGGCCTGGCGCAGTCCCCGACCGCGGTTCCCTATCTGGCCGCTCTGACCATGATCTCGGCTCGTGATCCCCACCCGCCGCTGTGGCCTCTGATCATCGTCATCTATTGCGTGATCGCGCTGCTGCCACCGGCGCTGGTGTTGTTGACCTCGCTCCTGCCGCAGAGCCGCGCGCGTCAGTTCTATCGTTCGCTGATACGGGGGCTGAAACGCTTTGGTCCCAAGTGCATCCGCATTCTGCTTCTGCTGGCGGGCATGGGCTTGATCGCCGACGCTCTGATTCACCATGGGGCGCTTTAGCGAGCTCGCGTGGAATCGAGTTGCCGGGAGTGGGGTCCAACGGCTTTGTCGGACTCGGGTGCTCGTGTCGCGCTGGCGTGCGCAGGGACGGGGGAGTGTGGTTGCGTCGCCTGCCCTACCGGACTTGGGCTGACGCCGGGTTGGGAGCCGTAGCCGCCGATTCCGGCCCACGGACTGCACGGATCACCTTTAAAGACAAAACAACTAAAGACAAGAACGACAAGAACCAAGACTCAAAAACGGCCCCGGCTCAGCTCGGCTGCTCGCCGATTCTGAAAGGCGCGAAGTTCTGAAAGGCGTTGTATCACAATGGAATTCGGCTTCCTTGGTGATCGTTTGGGGCGTAGAATTAGCACATGGGTTCGAAAGGGGAGACGCTCGAGGACTGTGGGCTGACCGAACTGGAAGCCG
This sequence comes from Nocardia sp. JMUB6875, assembly GCF_041154655.1. Lineage (NCBI taxonomy): Bacteria > Bacillati > Actinomycetota > Actinomycetes > Mycobacteriales > Nocardiaceae > Nocardia > Nocardia sp. JMUB6875. Next base: position 2,890 of record NZ_BAAFGR010000323.1, on the reverse strand, counting down.
CGGTACGCAACTGCACCGACCGCGTGCAGTACGGCGACCTGACCTCACTGTCGGGCGAGGACGTGGTGGCGGTGATGCAGCGCGTGGAAACCTGCCAGCGCCAGCTCTCGGCGCTGGGGTCGAAGCTGATCATCGAGGCCACCGATCGCGGTCTGCCCGAAACCAGCGGTGCCGGTTCGCCGGTGGCGTTCCTGCGTCACACCCTGCACCTGACCCGTCACGACGCCTCCACCCGCATCAAGATCGCTGCGCAGGTGGGGGAATTCCATCAGGCCGACGGGCAACTCGCACCGCCGGTGCTGGAGGTCACCGCCGAAGCCTATGAGGCGGGCGATATTTCGCGCGATCATGTCCGCAACATCGTCGACGTGATGAACCATCTGCCCGCCGACGTGCCGGGGGAAACCCGCGCGGAGACCGAGCAGATCCTGGTGAACTACTGCTGCGAGGGCTGGCCCGATGACCTGCCGCGCATGGGCCGGGAGATCCTGGCTCGCCTGGATCCGGAAGGCACGGTGGTCAGCGACGCGGATCGTCACCGCCGTCGTGGGATCAAGGTGGGCCGTCCTGGCATCGATGGGATTAGCTGGATCGAGGGTTGGCTCACCCCGCAGTTGCGGGCGTTGTTGGATGCGTTCCTGGCCAAGTACGCGCGCCCGGGCATGTGCAACGGCGAGGATGTCGACAGCCCGAAGGTCTCCGACGCCGTGATCGATTCGACGGTGTTGGATGCGGCGGCGCGTCGCGATCGTCGTGATGCCGGGCAGCGGGTGCACGACGCGTTCATCGCCCTGTTGCAGCCGGGTCTGGATCTGCGCAAGCTCGGCTCCCACCGGGGCATGCCGGTGCAGGTCACCTTGCAGATGAACCTGGCGGATTTGGAGCGTGGTTCGGGTCTTGCGACGACCGCCTCCGGCGTCCAGATGTCGATCAACGAAGCATTGAAGATGGCCGGCGGCACCCGTCCGATCCTGATCGTGAACGACGAGAAGGGGATTCCGCTCTACCTCGCCTACGGGCAGCGCATCGCCTCCTCGGGACAGCGGTTCGGTCTGCTGGCGCGCGATCGTGGCTGCACCTTCCCCGGCTGCGACGCGCCCGCCGACATGTGCGCCGCACACCATGTCACCGACTGGGTGAAGGGTGGCCCGACGGATCTGGACAACCTGGCCCTGGTGTGCGATCACCACCACGCACTCGTGAACGACAGTGTGAATGGCTGGAAGACGGTGATGTTGGGGAAGGATTCCCCGCATCGCGGGCGGGTCGGCTGGATTGCTCCGAAGGCTCTCGACCCCACGGGCACACCGCAAGTCAACGAGAAGCATCACGCCGGGGCGCGGGTCGCTACTGCGGTGGAAGCCAGTCGCCGGGAGTGGGGTCAAACGGCTGCGTGAGACCCCACCGCCCCGCCCCACGGCTGCGCGTCACCTTCAGACCTTTGAAAACTCCACAGCGGTTCTTTCCCCTCCACGCCGGGCCGCTGCGCGGCCGAGCCTCGAGGAGGCTGGTACCGCAGCCAAGCCCGCGAACCCAGCCACCTCCTCTCCCTTCTCCAGGCGTCTTTTATCTTTTGTTCTTTAGTCTTTTCTTCTTTTGTCTCTTGGTCCTTCAGTGCTCGAACTGCCAGCGAGTGGCCCCGTGAGGATCTGTCAGACCAAGCCCGACCGCCGTGTGAATCGTGAACCGGTAGAGATCCCAAGGCCCCGGCCCAGCGCTCTGCGCACTGTAAGGCGCAGTAACCGCATTACCGGAACGCTCCGCAGGCCACCCAGATTCGCGATAAACAGCGGCAACCCGATCGATCTCCCCGACATCGACAACGCGCTGCGCGACCCCGGAGAGCACAAGATCCACCTCAGGGAACCGAAAGGACAGCGTGCAGTAAGGATTCCCCGCCAGGTTCCGAGACTTCTTGGTACCCGGCCCACTGGTGAAGTACAGATTCCCGCCGGTTTCGACGCACCCGATCCCAGCTGAACTGGGTTTCCCACCAGCACTGACGGTCCCGAGGAACGCAGCCGTCTCGGGCAACCCGATCCCGGTTTCGGCGGCCTTGCGGACGAGGTCCCAGGGCAGCTCGCCGGTGCCGTAGATGTTGAGGTCCTGCGCTGATATCGGATCTGTGAGCATGATGTCTCCTCAGCCCGCGGGCCGGAGCTGCGCTATGGCTCGCGGATCGTGGTCTACGGAGAACCAGAGGGTCAATGCGTCGGACGTCCGGGTGGTGTGGATGTCGAGAGGTTCGCCGTAGCGGATGGGCTTGTTGTATTCCAACACGAACCGGTGGGGTGATTGGGTGAGTTCGGGGGCGTCGGCGGTGAATTCGTGGACCGCGTGCCAGTAGGCGGTGTTGGTGATGTGCTGGAAGTGGTCGGTGTCCGTGCGGCGCAGGGGGAATCGGGTGCCGGGGCCGTCGGGGAGTGGGGCGTCGAGCCATTGCTTCCAGCGGAGGCGGTGCTCGTCGGTGGTGGTGCACATGAGATCGAAGAACTCGTCGTGGACGCGGGACGGGCTCATCGTGTCCTTGTTCATGTGGATCCAGAAGCCCTCGGTCTCGATCAGTCCGCCGTTGTCGGAGTCGATGCGGGCCCGCATGGTGCACCAGCGCGGCGAGATGCCGGAGCACCAGCGGCGGATGCGGAGTTGGGCGGGCCAGGTGATGGGGCTGAGCACGTCGATGACGGTGCGCCGGCAGATCCAGTGCGGGTGGGATTCGAGGGCGTCCATGTGGACGAGATGGTCGACGCCCGCGTCCTGCAGGTGCCGGGCGATGCCGTCGATGCGCAGGTACTGGTTCTCGTCCATGTCGACGGTGCCGAGGCGGCGGGTGACGTCGAAGATATGGCCCGAGCCGGGCACCGGCGCCAGGGGCTGGGTGAGCGGGTGG
>NZ_BAAFGR010000322.1:0-4030 GCF_041154655.1 Nocardia sp. JMUB6875 | reverse complement strand
CCCCCATCGCCACCGCGACCGCCGCGGCCCCCGCCGAACCCATCGACAAAACGCGTCTCATCCCCGCCGATTCCCTCCACTAGAACATCCACCACCCCCGAACAACGACGGCGGCGAACCCTAACAACCCGATCCCCCCTCGCGACACCACCGCGAATAGGTCACCGAATCGGTCATAAACATACATCTTTCACAACCAGCGCGCCCGCTGCTCGACGGTGCGGCTCTAGGCTGGGCGCATGATGCAGGCTCTGCTGTCGTTTGCCGTCGTCGCTGGAATGCTCACTGTGGTACCGGGATTGGATACCGCGATCGTGTTGCGGGCGGCGGTGAGCCGAGGCCGCCGCTATGCGTTCGCGACGGCGCTCGGGGTGGGGTCCGGCACCCTCGTCTGGGGAGTGGCTGCGGCAGCAGGGGTTTCGGCCTTGGTAGCGGCATCGCAGGTGGGCTACACCGCCTTGCGGATAGCGGGCGCGCTCTACCTGATCTGGATGGGTATCGGCATGATCCGTCAGGGATTCCGCCATTCGGACCTCACGCAAGCAGCCGCCGAGCCCGATTCCTCCGGCGGCATGCTGGGCGCCTGGGCGCGCGGGCTGGGCACCAACCTGCTCAACCCGAAAATGGGAGTCTTCTACATAGCGATGCTCCCCCAATTCCTCCCGCCCGGCGCACCGCCCCTCCTGATGGGCTGCGCCCTCGCCGTAGTACACAACCTCGAGGGCATGGCCTGGTTCACCGCGGTCATCCTCGCCGCGGGTCTCGCCAAAACCTGGCTCAGCCGAGACTCGGTGCGGCGAATGATGGACACCGTAACCGGCACCGTCCTGGTGGCCTTCGGCGTGAAGCTGGCCGCAAGTCACCGCTGACGCGGCGCTCGCGTGGTGAGCAGACCCTGTTCGAGGGCAGCGGTGACCGCTGCGGTGCGATCGGAGACGTCGAGTTTCGTGAAGGCGCGTTGGAGGTGGGTCTTCACCGTCGCCTCGCTGATATGGAGGGCCTGACCGATCTCGATGTTGGTCAGGCCGTGCGCGACATGCGTCAGCACCTCGGCTTCGCGGGCCGACAACGCCACCTGTGGGTCACGATCGCGCTGATGCAGGCGGGCTCGGACCGAGGGGGCGAGTACCGTTTCACCGCGGGCCGCCGCGCGGATGGCCGCGGCGAGTTCCAGGCGGGAGCTGTCCTTCAGCAGGTAACCGGAGGCACCCGCCTCGACGGCGCGCAGGATGTCGGCATCGGTCTCGTAGGTGGTGACCACGACCACCCGGGTGGCGGGACAGGAAGCCAGAATGCGTTCGGTGGCTGTAGCGCCGTCGATTTCAGGCATGCGCAGGTCCATCAGGACCACATCCGGACGCAATGCGGTCGCCACCGTGACGGCTTCGGCACCGCCCGCGGCCTCGCCGACGACGGTGAGATCGGTTTCGCGGGACAGCATTCCGCGCATGCCTTCCCGCACCACGGGATGGTCGTCGACCAGCAGGACCGTGATCACGTCGGCACCTCGATCTCGACGCGGGTGCCAGCGCCGGGTGTCGAGGTCACGGTGACCGTCGCGCCGATCTCATCCGCGCGGCTGCGCAGTCCGGCCAGCCCGAAGCCGCCGTTGCCGCCACCGTTGAACCCGATCCCGTTGTCCTCCACTGTCAATCGCACACCGCCCGGTGTCCGAGCGAGATCGACCCGCACGCTGTCGGCCCTGGCATGCTTGCGGATATTGGTCAGCGTCTCCTGCGTGGCACGCAGCAGCACCACCTCCGACCCGGTATCCAGCTGCGGCACAGTCGAATCCACGTGTACATCCACCTCGATACCGGTCTCGTCGCCGAGCCTGTGGCAGCGCCGCCGCACCGATTCGGCCAGCGACCCCGCGCCCAGCTCCGGCGGTGTCAGCGTCTCCACCATGGCACGCGCCTCGATCAGGTTCTCGCGCGCGGTGGCGCCGATCAGCGCGACATGTCTGCGCGCGGTGACCGGGTCATCGTCGAACTCCGATTCCACGGCCTGCGACAGGGCCGCGATGCCCGCGAATCCCTGTGTCAGCGTGTCGTGAATCTCCCGGGCCAGTCGGCTGCGTTCGGCGGCCGATCCGGCCTCGCGCGACAGCCGCGCCACATCGGCGCGGCTGCGTTCCAGTTCGTCGAGCAGAACGGCGAGTTGTTCGCCGCGATCGATCGCCAGGGTGATGGTGGCCCCGATGGGCGGGTTGAACACCACCGCGATCAACGAGATCGCCAGTCCCATGGGCAGATCCACCCCGGTGGCGATGGAAAAGATCAGGGGCACGAAACTCACCGCCGCGGCGACGATCATCGCGGGCCGCACCGGCAGCGACATGTAGATCAGCGCGTATACCACCATGATCGCGGTGATGGCCGGCTCCGCCCACCAGACGGCGACAAGGAAGAACACCAGCACACCCGCCACGAAGAACACCGAATCTCGGTTCACCGCACGGCGATAGAACCACTCCGGATTATTGCGCCGCCGCTTCAACGGCACGGTCCAGGCGAGCAGACAGGCCAGCGCCGCCAGCGCCACCCAGGTATTGCCGGGGTACTGCTGCCGCAGCGCGACGACTAGCACGCCGGTCGCCACGCAGCCGCCCACCACATAGGTGCACCAGATCCGATACCAGAACTCCCACCGCTCCGGTGCGGAGGCGCGCACGTTCATGCTCCGACGATAACTCCCGCTCCGGGCGACGGGTGTCCGCCGAACGGTTGACGCGGACGTCTTCCCACCCTGCCTACGCTGCGAGAAAGGCTCACGCGAACAAGGGGATTCGCCATGACGATCACTTCGTCCACACCCGATTCGACGCTCTACCCGCCCCGCTGGCAGCCCGCGCCGCTGCGCTGGCATCGCACGCGGGTGTCGTGGTGGCAGTCGTGGAAGCTGGCCGCCCAGGTGGTGCCGCGATTGCGCGACAGCACGATCGCCGACTTCTACGGCACTCAGCTGCCCGGGCAGGACGACATCATGGTGGCGCGCATGCCATTCCTGCGTTTCGTGCTGGTGCGCAGTCCGGAGCTGGCACGGCAGGTGCTGGTGACCAATCAGGACAACTATGCCAAGAGCGCGGAGTACGAGATGCTCGCCGTGGCGTTCGGTCGGGGGCTGGTGACCGAGACCGATGAGCAACGGTGGCAACGGAATCGGCGTCTGGTGCAGCCGGTGTTCGGCAAGCGCAATATCGCCACCTTGGCCGGGCCGATCACCGAGGCCGCGCGGGATTGCGCGGAGCGGATGGCGCGGCTCGGGGCGGACGGCACGCCCGTCGACGTGAGCGCGGAGATGAATCGGCTCACCCTGGATGTGGTGGCCCGCACCATGTTCGGCGTCGATCTGAACGGGCCGATGTCGGAGGTCACGCTGTCGCGACTGCTCGGCTTCTTCGGCGTCGGCTATGTCACCGGCGTCTCCCACGGCCTGCGCGCACTCGCCGATTTCACGCGGCTGCATCGGTTACCGACCCGCGTCATGCGCGTCGGCGGCTGGCTGCTCGCCCCACGCGCGATGGCCGATCTGCGGCATCTCGAGCAGGTGATCGACCGCCTCATCGCCGATCACCGCACCGGCGCGATCACCCGCCGCGACAACCTCCTCGCCCTGCTCATGGACGCCCGCGACCCCGAAACCGGCTACGGCTACACCGACACCGAGATCCACGACGAGCTGATGACCTTCCTCGGCGCGGGCATGGAAACCACCGCCACCGCCCTCGCCTGGACCTGGAAACTCCTCTCCGAACACCCCGACGTCCTGGCCCGCCTCCACACCGAACTCGCCGAAGTCCTGTCCGGCCGCACCCCCACCGCCGAAGACCTCGACCACCTCCCCTGGACCAAAGCGATTGTGGCCGAGACCATGCGCGTCTACCCGCCGATAGTCGGCCTGGCCCGCGTAGCCAAATCCGCCGACCTCCTGGGCGACTTCCCCATCCCCGCCGGCACCACCGTCTCCATCAGCCTCCACGCCCTCCACCACCACCCCACCGTCTGGCCCAACCCCACCGTCTTCGACC
>NZ_BAAFGR010000321.1:0-4140 GCF_041154655.1 Nocardia sp. JMUB6875 | reverse complement strand
CCCGACATCGACGTGATCATCATCGTCCGCACCGACAAGCAGGCGGCCAACGGCGGCTTCCGAGGCCTCCCCAGCTCCTTCACCTCCTCGACCACCCACGCCAAGCTGGTCATCATCGACGACCCCGCCACCACCCAGGCCTTCCAGACCTGGACCGACCGCTCCCCCGAGGTCGTCATCCAGAAAGTGGTCCCCGCCATCGTGAAGGTCCTCTGACCCGATCGATGGCCGAAATCGCGGCATTCGTGGCCCGTAGGGCAGGGCGCGCCGCCCCGTAACCCACGCACACTGATCCGGCAGCGATTGCTCCAGGCTGCGCATCGAATATCCGATCGCGAGGAGTCTCAAATGCCTTTCGTCACCACGTCCGACGGCGTCGACATCTACTACAAGGATTGGGGTAGCGGGCAGCCCATCGTCTTCAGCCACGGCTGGCCCCTGTCATCCGACGACTGGGACGCCCAGCTGATGTTCTTCGTCTCCAAGGGTTTCCGGGTGATCGCTCACGACCGCCGCGGCCACGGCCGTTCCGCCCAGGTCGCCGACGGCCACGACATGGATCACTACGCCGACGATCTCGCCACCGTCGTCAACCACCTCGACCTGTCGAACGCGGTGCACATCGGCCACTCCACCGGCGGCGGCGAGGTCGTGCGCTACCTCACCCGCCACGGCCAGGACCGCGCCGCCAAGGCCGTCCTGATCAGCGCCGTCCCGCCGATCATGGTGAAGACCGCGAATAACCCTGGCGGCCTGGACAAGTCGGTCTTCGACGGCATCCAGGAGCAGGTCGCCACCCGCCGCGCCGACTTCTTCCGCACCTTCGCCGAGGGCCCGTTCTACGGCTACAACCGCCCCGGCGCCCAGCCGTCGGAGGGCGTGATCGCCAACTGGTGGCGCCAGGGCATGGCGGGCGGCGCCAAGGCCCACTACGACGGTGTGGTCGCTTTCTCCCAGACCGACTTCACCGAGGAGCTCACCAAGATCACCATCCCCACCCTCGTCCTGCACGGCGAAGACGACCAGGTGGTCCCGATCGAGAACACCGGCATCCGCTCGGCAGAACTGCTCCCCAACAGCACCCTGAAGACCTACCCGGGTTTCCCGCACGGCATGCCCACCACCGAGGCCGCCACCATCAACGCCGACCTCCTCGCCTTCATCCAATCCTGAACTCCGACAACCCCACCGGGCGCGGGGCGGTCAGGGTCGGTCGAACACGTCGACCGCGACTGACCGCCCCCCGAACGCCGGCCCATCACTCCTGGCCGGTCGTCGCGTCGTCGCCCGGGGCGCCGGGGTTGTAGGCCAGCAGCTCCCAGCTGTGGCCGTCCGGGTCGTCGACCGCCCGGTTGTAGAGCCAGCCCATGTCCTGAGCCTCCCGCGGTTCGGTGGCGCCCGCCGCCAGCGCCGCGTCGGCGAAGCGGTCCACGTCTGCACGCGATCCGACGGCCAGCGCGTTGATCACCTCGATCGGACCATCCGCGGTGTCTCGCTTGGTGAAGGTCGCGAACGTCTCACGCGTCATCAGCTGCACCACGATCGCCTCGGCGAAGACCACCTGGGCGGAGGTGTCGCCGGTGAAGTCCGGATTGATCGTGCCGCCCAGCGCCGTGTACACCTTCTTGCTCGCCTCCAGGTCGGTGACCGGCAGGTTGACGTAGATCTGAGTGAATGCCATGACGTGCCCCTCCAAGGGTTTTCGGTGTGCCGGGCGTCCCGGCGACACCACAAAACCTAAGGGCGCACCTCGGTCTCGGTCTTGTACAGAAGCGACAGCATCTCATCGCTGTCGGCGTACCGAAGTTGGGATGCCGTGCGGCCGATGAACCGGGTCATCGAGCGCGCGAGGTGCGGCTGGTCGTGGTAGCCGGTCCGCTGGGCCACCTCGATCGCCGGGATCCCTTGCCGCAACAGCAATACGGCCTGTCTGGCCCGCTCGATCTGCCTGATCGCACCCTGCGTCAAACCGGTCGCCGCCGCCACCCGCCGCTGCACCGACCGGGGAGTGACCAAAGTTGTCGTATCACCACGAAGTACGTCGGTGACCAGCGGATCACGCACCAGCAGTCCAGCGCGAACCAGGCGGTCCACAAAGGTGCCAGCGTTGTCGTAGTCCGGAATTTCCCACTCCTGGCCCTGCAACACGAATGAGCGAGCGGTGGTGTGTGGACTCGACACCGCGGTGTCGACCAGCGCCGACACCGGCATCGGCGCCAGAAATGCCCCGTGCCGGAAGATGATCCCCAGTGTTTCGCCCGTACTCGGCCCCAGCTCGAGCACCGTGGGGCCGGTCTCCGGCCCGCGAACCGAAACGTGCGTCTCCCCGCCGTCGCGCCACACGACGAGCTCCCAGTTCGAATTGGCCACCGACCGCATCCGCGCCGGCACCACCCCGGCGACCGCCCCGGCCCGATAGACCCGCTCGACATACGGTGAATCGGACAGACGCTGCTCGACACCACCGGCCGACTCCACGCTCACGACCACAAACTAACACCGCCGACCCGAAGGCCGTGCACCCCGGCGAGGGCTGTACCAGTATGACCGCGGTGAACTCACGGTCATCGGCGCGGCCTCAGGCGGTCAACGACGACCTCCTCGCCTTTGTCCAATCCTGGGCGGTGGCAACCCCACCGAGCCCGGGGCACGGCAGTTCTATCGAACTCGTCAACGAGTACGAAGCCCGAAACCCGCCCCGATCGATCGACCTTCCCGATCCCGCCCGGGCCGCCGTCCAGACCTTGAAACCGACAGGTCACAGCAGCAACGCGAGTCCCTACCGTGCACCCATCAGGCCCAGCCGCAGTCGCGGGCTTCATAGTCTTGGCTTGCGTGCCATGTCGGCCGCCAAGCCCCTTGCGCGAGCGCCGACTTCGGCATCACCGCGCACTGACCACAGCGAGTTCGCTTCGAGCCGTCGACGTTCCGCAGGACGGCGCTGGCCGACTCGAACCCGCGCCTCGCGGCGCCCGACCGTTCGGCCGTTTCGAACCGCACTGGTCGCGGCAGAAGCGGATGTTTGTGCGGGCACACTGCGACTAGTTGGACCGATGGGAAGCGTAAGCAGGGAAGCGTTCCCGCATCGCGGCGTCGAACGCGGAGGCGTCCTCGTGGGAATCCCACCGGTGGAACTGTTCCCGCGACAGATACCACCGCATCAACGACGCCGCATCCTGCACCCGGCCGTCCAGCACGCACAGCACGACCGTTCCACGCAGCAGCGTCGGATCTGGATTCGTCTCCCACGGCGCGATGGTCGGCTCACGCGCCGTCTCGAGCAGAGCGGGGAACGTGGACCGTTTGGCGAACCACTCACGCACCGGGCCACGGACATACTCCATGTACTGCGCCACCGACACCTCGAGTTCGGCGTCGAAATCGATCGACATCACCGGCGGCTTCGCCGAAACATCCAACAGATCGAAGCGCCCACGATCGATGTCGCCATAACTCGGCCCATCACCGGGCATGTCACGCATGACCTTATCAACCGCTGGCGATCCGATCCGCGCGGTTCCTTCGAGGCGAAGGCCGCCATCGCGGTGACGCTCGATGTGGGCATCGACAGTCGAGGTCATTCTGGGGATGGACTCGTTCGTCGGACCGAAATAGATCTCCGTCCACAGAAGCCTCCCGGTGGCGGGCCACCTCTGCGATGGCGCGCAGACCGCGAAGCCTTCTGCCCCCATCGCCCCCGTCAATCGGGTGATGATCTGCTTGGTCCATTGAGCCTGGTTACGTGCACCCACCGTTTTTCGCCTTCCCGACAGCACCTTGCGTCGACATGCCAAGTCCTACCCACCGGCACCGACAAGCAGCGCTGTGAGGTTCCGCTCTTCTCTGAGCGCTGATTCGGCTAACAGCTCGGCCCAGAAGTCGTCAGCCACAACCCATCTTCATCTCTTCGGTTCTGGCAGAACCTATCCCGCCGCTCCGACAACAACACCACCGCTGGACCGGTCCGGAACACGTGCGCCGAAACCGAGGTGATCGACACGGAGCGAACACACCCGTTCCGGTCCGCGGGGGTCTGTCCAGATAACGGTGTAACTCGGGTTGATTGGGTTAGTTCCGTCCGGCGGTGAGTCGGCCGTCGAAGGTGATGTCGAAGGCGTTCAACGCCGCTTTCCAGCGGGT
>NZ_BAAFGR010000320.1:0-4154 GCF_041154655.1 Nocardia sp. JMUB6875 | reverse complement strand
GTCACCAACCCAGCCAACCCGTTCGGCGCGGCCATGGGCGGGGTCGCAGGGATGGGCGGTCCCGCCGGTTCCGGCTTCATGGGCTCCCCCGCCGCGGCGGGCGCGGGCAAGGGCGGCGCGCCCGACGGCCAGCACGGCCGCACGGTGCAGCCGCACCAGAGTGCCTCGCAGGAAAGCGAACTCACCGGCAATCTGGGCACCTTCGCCCCGGGCGTGATCGGCGAGCCCGATGAAGAGCCCGCCGACGACGCCGGGCAGTAGAACGCTGGAACGAAGTGATGCCGCGGCGATCGGGGTAGCTGCCCTGATCACCACGGCATCGGTGGAGGCCGATGTGCGGCTGTACACCCCGCGGACCCGGCCACCGTCTCAGGCGACGCCCCGGTGGATCACACCGCGGTCGGTCGCGTCTGCGCGTCGATGCCGCCGTCGATGACGAACTGCGCGCCGTGGATGAACCCGGCCTGCGGGCCGAGCAGATACGTGATGAGCGAGGCGATCTCCTCGGGCTTGCCGTTGCGGCCGATGGGGGCCACGAAGTTGCGGATCGCCTCACCGTAGCGCGGGTCGTCCAAACCCGCCTGCAGCAGCGGGGTTTCGACACTGCCCGGGGCGACGGCGTTCAGCCGCACGCCCGCTGAACCCCATTCGACGGCGCGTTCGCGCACGGCCACGGTGACGGCGTTCTTGGACGACGCGTAGGCGTAGTGCCCCGCGAAATCCCCGGCCTGGGCGAAGGCCTCGGCCTCGTTGCCCTTGGCGATCGGATTGTCCTCCCACTTGATCTGGGTGGAGGCGACCGACGAAACCACCACGGCCGCAGCGTTTTCACCCTTGCGCAGCGCGGGCAGCAGCGCGTCGAGGACGGCGACGGTCGCCCGGTAGTTGATCTCCACCACGAGATTCGGGTCGGGCACCTGCGGCCCGACGCCCGCGCACAGCACCAGTCCGTCGAGCACTCCCCCGGACCGCTCCAGCACCGCCTCGACCGCGGCCGCCCGCGCCTCGGCGTCGGTCAGGTCGACGGTGATGTCGGCATTGCGCAGGTCGATCCCGATGATGTCGTGCCCGGCGGCCCGCAGGGCGGCGGCGGTGGCCGCGCCGATGCCGGAACCGGAGCCGGTGATGGCGATCGTCATACCGCCGATTAGAACAAGATCCAGGAATGCGAACAAGCCCACCGGGACCGGCATCTCAGCCACCGGGACGGCTACGACCGGGCGGTCTTCGACTGGGATACGACAGTTGAGCACTGGCAGTGCCATCGGCTCGCGCCGAGTCCGGATCGGCGGAACGGGTGCCTTCCGGCGAGCGTGCGGCTAGCATCACTCGCAGAACTAGAATCTGTTCTAGTTTTCGCACTGCTCACTGTCGAGAGGACGATCGATGCGCTTCACCTACGCGGAGGCGATGACCAACCCGGATTACTACATCCCCCTCGCGCAGGCCGCGGAGGCCGCCGGGTTCCACAGCATCACCGTGGCCGACAGCGTCGCCTACCCCGCCGAGTCGGATTCCAAGTATCCGTACACCAAGGACGGCAATCGCGAATTCCTCGACGGCAAGCCGTTCATCGAGACCTTCGTGCTCTCGGCCGCCATCGCCGCGGCCACCACCACCCTGCGCCTGACCCCGTTCGTGCTCAAGCTGCCGATCCGGCCGCCGGTGCTGGTGGCCAAGCAGGCCAGTTCGCTGGCGCGGCTGAGTAACAACCGCTTCGCCCTGGGCGTGGGCATCAGCCCGTGGCCGGAGGACTTCGAGATCATGGGCGTGCCGTTCGAGAAGCGCGGCAAGCGCATGGACGAGTGCATCGAGATCGTGCGCGGCCTGACCACCGGCGAATACTTCGAGTACCACGGCGAGTTCTACGACATTCGCAAGATCAAGCTCACCCCCGCCCCGACCGAGCCGCTGCCGATCCTGCTCGGCGGCCACAGCGATGCCGCGCTCAAGCGCGCGGTGCGGTTGTGCGACGGCTGGATGCACGCCGGCGGCAATGCCGAGGAGCTCGACAAGTACCTGGCCCGCATCAACGAACTGCGCGCGGAGCGGGATCACAAGGGCGACTTCGAGATTCACGCGGTCTCCTACGACGGCTACACCCCGGACGGGGTGAAGCGCTGCGAGGAGAAGGGCATCACCGACCTGATCATCGGCTTCCGCAACTCCTACGCCAAGGAGCAGGACACCGAGACCCTCGAAGAGAAGATCACCAAGATCAAGTGGTACGGCGACAACGTGATCGCCAAGCTGAACTGATCACGCCGCTCGCCCCGGCCTGGGTCACGCCTTCTTGGCGTATCCCAGGTCGACCACGGCATCGCGCTCGCCGATCAGCTCCGCGACGCTGAGATCGATGCGCTCCCGGGCGAACTCGTCGATCTCCAGACCCTGCACGATGGTGTACTCACCGTTCGCGCAGGTCACCGGGAACGAGCTGATGAGTCCCTCGGGCACGCCGTAGGAGCCGTCCGAGGGCACCGCCATCGAGGTCCAGTCGCCGGGCGCAGTGCCCAGCACCCAGTCGTGGATGTGGTCGATGGCGGCGCTGGCCGCGCTCGCCGCCGAGGACGCGCCGCGCGCCTTGATGATGGCGGTACCCCGCTGCTGGACGGTCGGGATGAAATCGTCTGTCACCCAGGTGCGGTCGTCGATCACGTCCAGAGCATTGCGGCCCGCGATGGTCGCGTGCGCGAGGTCCGGGTACTGGCTGGCGGAGTGATTGCCCCACACCGTGATCCGGTGGATGTCGGCCGCGGCCGCTCCGGTCTTCTTGGCCACCTGCGCGATCGCGCGATTGTGGTCGAGGCGGGTGAGCGCGGTGAACCGGGCGGCCGGTACGTCCGGCGCGTTGCTCATCGCGATATAGGCATTGGTATTGGCCGGATTCCCCACCACCAGCACCCGGACATCCTCGGCCGCATTGGCATTGATCGCCGTGCCCTGATCGGTGAAGATCGGCCCGTTGGCGGCCAGCAGATCCGCCCGCTCCATCCCAGCCGTGCGCGGCCGCGCCCCCACCAGGATCGCGATATTGGCACCGTCGAACCCGACCCACGGATCGTCGGAGATATCGATGCCGGACAGCAGCGGGAACGCCCCGTCCTCGAGCTCCATCGCCACGCCCTCGAGCGACCCCACCGCCGCCGGAATCTCCAACAGCCGCAACCGCACCGGCGTCTGCGCCCCGAGCAGCGCCCCGGAGGCGATCCGGAACAGCAACCCGTAGGCGATCTGCCCGGCGGCCCCGGTCACGGTAACGGTCACTGGCGCAACGTTGCTCACGACGAAAACTCCTCGCGGTACGGGTGATTACGCCCTCACCCTATCTACGCTCACACGGCCGCGTCGCGCCCGGTGAGCAACCAGACACCGCTTCCGGCAACGAATCAGCGCGCCAGGTCGGCATTGTCGGAGAACGAATCAGCGCGCGAGATCGGCGATGTCGGAGTCGGCGAGGATGATCGGGGCGGCCTCGTCGCGGGCGCGGACCATGCGGACGGCGCGGTAGAGGGGGCGTTCCTCGGCGATGGCGTCGCGGGCCTCGGCGCGGAGTTGCTGAACCAGCATGTCCGAGATGGCGAGGGCGGCAGCCAGCGGACAACTGGTGAGGGCGTCGGCGAGCTTGCGAAGGCCGAGGATGTGAAGTTCGCGGCCGCTGCCGGAATCGCTGTAGATGGCCAGGGGCACGATGCGCGAGTCCGGGCCCGATGTGATGCGCAGGACGATGCGACTGATCTTGCCCGGGTAGACCAGGATCTCGAGCGCCGTCGCCGCCGCCAGATCGATGCTGCGTTCCCCGCGCCAGGTGCGCGCCCGGATCACCGTGCCGGACACCGTGATCCGCCGCCGCTGCACCGCCATCGCATACAGGGCGGTCGGTGCGCCCAGCACGATCCCGGTCGCCAACGCCACCGGCCAGTGCACGAACAGCGCCATCAACAACCCGACGCCGATCCCCACCCCCAGCGCCGCCAGGGTGAGCTTGCGCAGCGCCGGAGCCAACAACTCCGGCGCGATCAGATCCAGCCCGACTTCCCCGCCGGACCCCGCTTTCGATTCCTCAGTCACAGCCGCGATTCACCCAGTCTCAACAGTTCGCGCGTACCGACGGCACACACCACCCCCGCGCAACGCCCCGCACGGTACCAGCA
>NZ_BAAFGR010000319.1:0-4177 GCF_041154655.1 Nocardia sp. JMUB6875 | reverse complement strand
ATCCACGACACATGCCAGAACGCCGCCACCACACCTACACAAGCCCCCCCCAACCCCAATGACTTCGCCACCGACGTCAACATCCCCAGCTTCGGGTACCCGGTCGGCACCGGCCAATCCTCCACCAACACCATCACCCCCAAATGCGGCAACGCCACCGCCCACGCGATAACCGCGATCATCGCCGCCACCCCCATCGACGACGCGGTCAAAAACGCCTGAACAATAACCGTCCCAATAGCGATCAACCCCCCATACATAAGCGTGTCCTGCCGCACCCAAGCCGCCCGCTCCTCCGGAGCCGTATGCGCCGCCAACCACTCCTCATCCTCACTCATATCCCCATCGTCAGCGATCACCAGAAAATAGCCGCACCACCCGAACCGCGTGTCGGCGAGCCGCCTCAGACCGCAGCTGCCCGCTGCACAAGATCCAGCAGAGCAGGAGAAATCTTCGGGGCGGCCGCGATGGTGTGTGCGGCGGTCAGGCTGTGCGGGTCTCCATTCGAATCGGTTACCAGCGCACCGCTCTCCCGCGCGATCACTACCCCGGCGGCGGTGTCCCAAGGCTTGTTCGACAGCAGCACACACGCGTCGATTCGCCCCTCCGCGACCCAGACCAGATCCAGTGCGGCCGAACCGAACATGCGAACCCGCTCGACCTCGGACGCAAGCGCCGCGGTCACCGCGAGTCTGGTCTTGTTCTTCTCGGCGGCCTCGGGGCCGACACTGTAATCACCGATGGAAACAATGGCGCTGGACAACGACTCGGCCTCACCGCCGCGAATCGGCTTGCCGTTCAAGGCCGCACCGTGGCCCGTCGCGGCGTAATACTCGAGCGTCAGGAATGGCGCTCCGACCACTCCCACTACCGGAACTCCGTCGCGCACCAGGGCGAGAGAGACAGCACAGAGCGGCAGACCGTGTATGAAGTTCGAAGTGCCGTCGATGGGATCGAGCACCCAAAGGTATTCTGCAAAAACGGAATCAACTCGCGCCGAGAAACCCTCTTCACCGAGGAACTCGATCTCCGGAGTAGCGCTGCGGAGGTGTGCGCGCAGGGTGTCCTGGATCAGAACGTCGAGTTCGGTGACGAAGTCACGATCGCCCTTGGCATGAACCCGTCCCGGCGCAGCGGTGCCCAAGAGTTCGCACCCCGCCCTCACCGCGGACCTGGCCACCTCGAGCAGCCCGGTTAGATCTGTCATTCGACCAACTCCTCCCGGGCATCCGCCCACATAGTCTCGAAGACACCCGAAAAGGTGTCGAAGATACCTGGTCGGACCGATCTCCGAGCGACGAAGGTCGGGGAATCGATACCCCGCGCGGTAGGCAGATACGGCTGCATCACACAGACTTTCGCATCGACGATGGTGATGTTGTAGCGGATCGGCGAGTCGTACACGCGAACGGCGATCGACCCCGGTGCGCCGTCGGCGACGCGGCTCCGAACTCGATGCAGCGCGCGGATATTCAGATCCGTGAGACTGGCGAGCACCCCGGTCGGATGTCCTTCCTCCAGCTCTCGGAGGCCGATATTGGCCCCTTTGGGGTCGAGGAACAGACAACGGATACGCGTACCCGACCGCAACAGGTCGAGAATGTCGCTGTCGGAACACTGCTGGCACAGCAGGTTCAACGAGAGTCCGGCCATGTCGATCCGGCGAGCATCGCGGAAAAGCTCTTGTGGCGGCAAGTCGCGCAGGAATGCCATTCGATTTGGATACACCGCCTCGATGTCCGCGGTATCGCGTCTGCTGCTAGGAGCCGAGGCGTCCCATGATCGCGAAATAGCTCGTGTCAGGGCATCAGTTGATCCAACTGACTGTTCGAACAACTCGGCAATCGACTTGTCCGGAAACATCGCCTGCAAGATTCGACGGTGATGCGGATAGGGCAAGCTGGCGAGTCCACCCGCCAGCCACCGATAGAACTGCGCCTTCTTGGGACCGCAGCCGACGAGTTCAGGATCGATCTTTCGGGCAAGCCGGTCGTATTCCCGGTTGAAGGCCGAGAGTGTCTGCAAATGACGCTGTTGCAGTAGCGCTTTCAGAACCGTGCCCACAGTGCCGCCTCCGCGACGAGCCACCAATGATTTGCGGTGATCGTACTCCCGAGGAAGAGCCACAGAAGAGACATTCGCGCGCAGGAAGGTACCCGGACGGCGACGCACCGAGACCGCCGATCGGGCGAAGCTCAGCTCATGGCATCGAAACCGATCGCGCTGGGCTACCTCCGACGCGACATCAGTGGGAGGCACCAGTCCTGGGATGAGCACCGAATCCGCGGTCTGGCGACCCGTCTGGGTTACGCGCTGGAAAGGATCGTGGTGTTTACCGATACGACCGAGGACCGTGTCGCCGGATTGATCGCCATCGCGGCCAGATGCGGCGCCGAAGCCGTCCTCACACCTGGACTCGCCCATTTCGACGGCGCGCGGCCCGATGCACTGATCGAGGTGGCCGACCTGATCACCATCGATCCACACCAGACCTTCGCCCGCTGGATCATTCCACCGGATGCGCCATACGAGATGAGGACCCGATGATCGGGGTATCGGAAGCGGCGCCCGTCCCCCGAGTCCGCTACGACGTCGGAGTCCGGTGCTATCTCGGGTTGCAGCGATTCGCCCGCGAGGTAGATCAGCCATACGAACGCCTTCAGCGCTGGCGGCTGCAGGGTCCGATCTGGGTCCCCGCTCCCGTCATATCCATCGGCCGCTGGCCGGGTTGGCCGCTCCCGATGATCCAACGGTGGCGACCCGACGTATCCGCCGGTTGTGGTCCTGTCCCCTTCCACTGGCCCGAGCCGACCATCCACTACGCCGATACAGCCACCGTGTGCCGCCTCCACCGAGTCAGCCCCGCCGGCCTGCGGCAGCGGATCGAACGCAACGAACTCGCCACCCCCGCGGTCTGGGTCGACGGAAAGCCCGGCTGGCCAATTCAATAGCTCCCGACTTCAAGATCAGGGAGCTCTCAGGGCGGGAATTTGTCCGGATCACCGGACTGAGAGCTCCTTGATCTTGTTGGGCGGTGGGTTGTCACGCGCGGTGACGGAAGCAGCGGCGGGGCGGGGGCTGCGGCGGTAGGCCACGGCGGTGATGCGGGAGCCGAGGGAGTCGGTGACGTAGAAGTGGTCGGCGCCGAGGGTTGCTGCGGCGTGGGCTATCTCGTCTATCGAGGCGTGGATGTCGCTGGCGCCGAGGAGGCTCAATCGCAGCTCGACCGTGCCTACCGGGTCGAAGCCGCTGGACGGCGGCTTGTCGAGTTCCTCTGCCCTGGAACGCATCAACCCAGCCTAGAGCCCATAGCGATCGAGTGCCGGACGCGTGAGCGCCACCTGCATGGCCACGGTGGTGTACCACCCGATCAGCTGTGTCATTTCGATCAGCGTCGCCTCATCGAATCGCTCTCGCAGCCGCTCGAACAAGGTGTCTTCCACCGCGATCCGCCGCACCAGCGCATCCGCCAGCTCCATGGCGAGACGCTCGGCAGGTGACCAGGTTTCGGCCGCTGGGGCCTCCTCGCGCGTGTCCGCGATCTCCTCGGCGGTCAGCCCCATGAGTGCCGACAATCCGATACTGACATGGAGGTTCCACTCGTATTCGTTGCTCGCCGCATGACAAGTCCGCAGTATCAGCACCTCCCGCAACCGCCGCTCCAGGACCCCTCGATCGAACAGCCCGGTGGCGCCCAAGGTCCCGCTGTCCACCAGGTTCACGAACAACGACTCATTCCGCGCCACAATCCGATACAGCACCGGCGGCTCGACATTCGGCGGCAACACCCGCCCGAACCGCTCTTGCAATGCTTCTGAAAACGGTGCCTCGACGGGCGCAACTCTCGACATACCCCCGTCCTACCACCAGATACCGCCTAATGCGTTGCGCTTCAGCGGGTTTGCTCGAGGTGCGGCGCCTGACTCCAGGGCGGGATGGCTACTCCGCGAAGGAGTCGAGGCCCGCTTGCCAGGCGGCGAGGAGGTCGGCGTCGGGTGGAAATCGGCCGTCGATCTCCAGACTGACCATGCCGTGGGCGAAGGCCCAGAGGGCTCGGGCCCGGGAGGGGTTGCCGCCCGCGGCTGCGAGGAGAGGCTGGGCGGTGCGGTCTTCGAGGCCTGCGGGGAGGAGGTCGCGGCGGAGGGGGCGGTAGTTCATGAGGCGGTAGATGTGGGGG
>NZ_BAAFGR010000318.1:0-4206 GCF_041154655.1 Nocardia sp. JMUB6875 | reverse complement strand
ATGGTGTCACGCCCCGCACCCCGCCCGGTCAGCCACCCGGACCGGCCACAACCGCACCGGCCCCAACGACTCACCCATCTATCGAATAACCGCTTCCCCGCGCATCACTCACCCACCTCGCCCCAATCCACCGCCCCGCTCGTCCCCAGATCGACCCGACCATCGCATCCTCCGGGCCCCAGTTCCTCAGCACGCACAGCCAATCAAGATCAGGGAGCTCCGACTGCTGTGATACGGACAAATTTCAGCGCTGAGAGCTCCTTGATCTTGGTCGGCGGGGATCGATAGCCACCGTGTGCGGGCCGCCGCCGTCGGCGACCGCCGCTGGGGACGTGCGCCGGCTGCGATGGGCGGGGCGACGAGGGCCGACTGTGGGGTGGGCTCGAGTCGGCACGTGTCGGCTGGGGGCTCAGGCTGGCGCATGCCGGCTGCGGGATGGGCTCCGGGTAAGGCTGATTCGAGGTTGGGGTCGAGTTGGCGGGTGCGGGCTGTGGCCGGGGCTGGTCAGGCGTGTGCCCGGGCCGTCCCTTCCTCCGGCCCGGGCACCGCGTCCCCGCATCTCGCAGTCGCGTCGCGGGCTGCGCCCTCGAGGCCCGGCGCGGGTGCTGCGGCGCGGGTGGTCCGCTCAGCCGGCGCGCATGGTGCGGCCCTCTTCGTCGGGGGTGTCGGAACCTCGCATGGCGTAGACGCGTTCGAGGAAGTCGCGGTGGGCGCGGAGGGTGGAGTCGAGGAGTTCGCGCCAGGTGCGGCGGTCTACTCGCTGGTCGCTGACCAGGGAGGAGAGGGATGCGGGGCCGAGTTTGTCGATGTGGTCGACGATGAAAGTGAGGCGGCGGCGCGGGAATTGGGCGCCGATGCGGGGGTTCTCGTCGAGGAAGTGGTCGAGTTCGTAGAGGTAGTTGACGGCGCGGTTGTACTCCTCGTCGGTGAGGTGGTAGTCCATGCGCTTGATCTCGACGATCCACAGTTCGCCGGAGTCGTGCAGCAGGACGAAGTCGGGTTCGCGCTTCGGGCTGCCGATGGTGGTGGTGACCAGCGGTGCGCCGAATTTCTGTGCGTACCAACGTTCGAAGCTGGCTCGCACGCGCTTGAGGGATTCGTTCATGCCCAGCGGCGTCCACTCGGGGGCGAGCAGCCAGGGCGCGGATTCGATCAGCTCTTGGAAGGGACGTTCCAGGGAGCGGCGGTCATCGATGAGCGTGCGCAGCCGGTCCACCACGGCGACGCGCTCGCTGGCGATCTGGCCCAGCGAGTAGATCTCGGCCACCCGCGCCCGCTCGAACAGCGCCACCACGACATCCAATTCGGGATCGCCTTCCTCCTCGGCGATCTCCTTGAGCGTGTCGAGCAGGCTGCGCTGCGGACCCAGCGACAGCGCCAGACGCAGCATGTTCTGGATGTGCGCCGGATCGTCCAGGGAGGCACGATCCTTGTGCGCCACCAGGATTCGCGCGGCATCGAGCACCGAGTCCCGGAACAGGCGGTCGCCGGGAGCAATGGCGTCGAGGGTCTCGTGGATGTGGGAGCGTTCCACGAACTCCTCCCAGACCCGGCGGCGAATGGACTTCTCGCCGAGCCGCCCGATCTCCTTGATCAGCGCCCGGCCCCACTGCGCGAGGGCCTCCCCGCGCGGGGAGTTCCAGATGATGTCCTGGCGGTCGGAGCGGACCAGGTCGTCGTCATCGTCGAGCCAGTCCACATTGATCGCGCCGACCAGATAGGAGCGGAGTTTGAATTCGCCGGTGAATCCGGCGGAGATGCCGAAATCCCTGGTCTGCGCGACGATCTTGCCGCGGGCGTAAATGCGCACCCCGGCCATCGCCTCATCGCGATACGGCTGCTTCGAGTAGGCGATCCACCCGCTCACGGGCAGGAACTGCCGCCCGAACCGCACCGGCACCCGGCCGACATCGACGCGGGTCTCCTCCATGACGTCGATGGGCAACTGGCTGAGAATGAAGCTCTCCTGCCCGATGGCATTGCGCACCTCGACCCGCCAGTCGGTGCGCTCGATGCCGAAGCGCGAGGCCAGCTGCCGGTTCAGCTCCGTGCCCGTATTGACCCTTTTTCGAAAGAAATTGCGCAGGATGATGGTGGTGCCGCGCTTGGCCGTGAAGCTGCCGTCCAGGCGGCCGGGCCGTGGGAAGTAGTCGCTCTCGGTGTCGGAGAGCATGTCATCGAGATCCATGATGATGTGAGAGACGTTCCAGCCCAACGCCGTTCTGTCCTCATCCCGGCTGCCGGCCGTGATCACCTCGATTGTGCGGCAGATGCCGAACGCGGCGAGCTTCCCGATCCCCTTGCGCCCCATGACCGGCCGCCGCCGCTCCCGGGACAGATCGGATCCGGTGCGCACCCGCCGATCCGAGCCCACCATCAGGTAGTGCTCGTTGATCTCCGCCGCCGTCATCCCGTGACCATTGTCGGAGACGACGATCTCGTACGCGGGTTCGTCTGCGGCCCTGACGGTTCCGGCCAGCATCGCACCCCAGGGCAGCACGACCTCGACCTCGGTGGCGTCGGCATCGTAGGAGTTGGCGATCAGTTCGGCCAGTACCGCCGACACCCGGTCATACAGCCGGATGCCGAGCTTGTCGATCGCCAACCGGCTGATCCGCATCGTGTACTTGTGGTCTTCGCGATCGTGCGCGGCCACATGCACCTCGTTGTACATGGTGGGCCCCCAATTGCCCTACGGGTAGCCGTCGTTCAGCTACCTCTGAATTCGATGCAACGCCGATTGATTAACAACGGGCTGAACATTTACCCACCGGTTCGTCACGGTGTGATTCCAGGATTCACCGACCGATAGCCCAAGGCAACGGCAAGGTCTCGGTTACCTCCGCGAGACCGTATGGGGCGCTTGGAGAGCGGCCCGCGGCGCGATCGGCGGGGCCGCCGGCGCATCGATCGAGACTCGAGATCCGCGCCCTGTTCGCCCGGTCGACACCCGGTTCGAGGCGAAACTCCGATCGCCGCCGCGGCAGTGTTCCCGAATTCGTTATCGAGCGTCGGGCCTGGACCGCCTCGGGATCCGCTCCTCACGATCCCCTAATGATGCGGTGGGCACCATGCGGGTATGACGACCGCTCTTGCCATGCCCGCACGCTCGCCCGCGACCGCATCTCGGATCGCGGCGCTCGACGCCGCTCGCGGGCTCGCCGTGCTGGGCATGATCACGGTGCATGTCGGCGTGCTGCGGGATCCGGCGTGGAATGACCCGGGCAGCTGGCTGGGGGTGGCGGCGGGGCGGTCGTCGATTCTGTTCGCGACGCTGGCCGGGGTGTCCATCGCGCTGCTGAGCGGGCGGCAGCATCCGCCGACCGGGGCGGAGCTGGTGTCGGTGCGATTGCGAATCCTGGTGCGCGCCTCGGTGTTGTTCGCACTGGGCGGGCTGCTGACCATGCTGGGGAGCGGGATCTCGGTGATCCTGCAGACCTACGCGCTGCTGTTCGCGTGCTGCCTGCCGTTTCTGAACTGGTCGCCGCGGCGGCTGCTGCTCCTGGCGGCGGGCTGGGCGGTCGTCGCACCGCCGCTGACGGCGTGGTTGGGGCAAATGGTGTCGTCGAGCTGCGCGGGTGCTGACGAATGTTCCGGCGCGCAGGTGACCGATCTCGCGATCACCGGCGACTATCCGGGGCTGGTGTGGATGACCTTCGCGCTCACCGGACTTGCCCTCGGCCGCTGCGACCTGGCCGCGACGGCGACCCGGGTGCGGTTGCTCGCGGCCGGAGTGCCGTTGATGGTTCT
The DNA here is from genome assembly GCF_041154655.1 of Nocardia sp. JMUB6875. NCBI lineage: Bacteria > Bacillati > Actinomycetota > Actinomycetes > Mycobacteriales > Nocardiaceae > Nocardia > Nocardia sp. JMUB6875. The sequence continues at coordinate 456 of NZ_BAAFGR010000318.1, read as the reverse complement.
CGGGTACGGCGGCGCGTGGCTGCTCGGGCGCCTCGGCTCGCTGGAATCGGCCGAGTTCCCCCAATTGCTCACGGCCGAACCGCATTCCGGCTCCACCCTCGAGATCACGGGATCGTTGGGGTTCGCGCTGACGGTGATCGGGGCGCTGCTGTTCACGGTGAACCGCCTGCAGCCCTTGCTGTTTCCCGTCATCGCCGTCGGAACCCTGCCGCTGACGGTGTATTCGGCACACATCGTCGCGGTGCGACTGCTCGGCGAGGCGGTGCCGGACGCAATCGTGCTGGCCGTGTTCCTGACGATCACGCTCGCGGCATCGACGATATGGGTGCTCGTCGTCGGCCGCGGGCCGCTCGAGCGTGGAGTGTCGTGGATCTGCGACCGCGCGACCGCGAGACGGGAGGTCGTCGCGGTTGCGTGACGGGCCGAGCGGCGGATCGGACGCGCCCTTTGGGTGAG
>NZ_BAAFGR010000317.1:0-4292 GCF_041154655.1 Nocardia sp. JMUB6875 | reverse complement strand
AGTCGGCGGGGGTGGGGGTGTTCGTGGTCACGGCGTTGCCCGTGGTGTTTCTGTCACGCACCGGGCGCGGCGGGCTGTAGCGCGGCCATGAATGCTTCCGGGGTCAGCGCGGGCATTTGCGCCACTGCAGTCCGGAGCGAATCCACCTGTGTGTTCACGGCTTCCGCCACCTGATCCACCACGGGCGCGGCCTGCGGCAGCACCGCGCTCACCTGCTGACCCACGGCCGTGACGGCCTGCTCGACCACCGGCGCCGCGGCCTCCACCACCGGCTGCACCTGCTCGACCGCGGTGACGGCCTGCTCCACCACCGGCGCGACGGCCTCCACCACCGGCGTCGCCACCTGCGCGACCGGCGCGGGCACCCCGGGCAGATTGGCAATCGCCGAAACCGGCTGCACCCAGGGCGAACCCGTCGCCGGATCGGTGCCATCGGCCGAAACCGGCACCTGCGCAGCGGTATCGATCAGCGCCGTGGGCATCGCGGGCGCGGGTTTGGTCGCATCGCCTCCACTGAGCGCGCCGCCCGCGATGCCGCCAACCACTGCACCGATCACCCATGCGGGTGCGGTGATCGCAGCGGCACCGACGATGCAGCCAGGCACCACGCCTGCCACGACACCCACTGGGGCTCCGACACCGCCGGTCGGAATGCCTCCGATCAAACCGCCTGCAACGCCACCGACGACTGCGCCTGCCACGCAACCCACGGGGAGCGCGATGGCTGTGGCCCCGGTGGCGATGACACCGCCCAGCACTGCTCCTGCCGTGCTGGTTGCCGCCATGCGGTCGGACTGTTCTCGGGAAAATCCGAGATTGTCGTACATCGCGGCGATCTGCCACTCGGCCATGTCGGCGTATGCCTGGACCTTGTCGCGCGTCTTCACGTCGATGAAGTCAGGAAGCTCGACCTGGCCTGTGCCGACCCGCAGCTTATGCGGATCAGCAGGCATAACTTCTGGCGCATTCGCCTGCTGATCAGGTTGTGTAGCCTCCGGTTCCGTCGGCTGGACCCGCGGCTGCGTCTGCTGCGGCTGGATGATGGTGTCCTGCTGCGGCTGGGTCTGCTGCTTGGGCCGCGGCCGGTTCGGGGGAGCGACGGGCGGGTCCGGAATCCAATCCGCCGGGCTGGGGGCCGAATTCACCGGCGGCTGCGGCGTACTCAATCCGGGCTGTCCATCCCCCGGAACAGCCAACCCCGGTTGTCCCGGGACGGCCGCCGCAACTCCTTGGCCGGCAACCAGCGCTATGGGCAGCATCGACAACAGGATCGAAGTTCGCTTGTTCTTCATGTCCCCAATTCCCATTCACCGAACGGACAGCGCCGGGCTCGCGACCCGAATGTCCCGGATGCCAGGGCCTTTCGCATCACGGGGGCCATCCCTACCACCGGCCGATCACCCAGGTGGCCCATCGGAACCGGGCGGGCCCCGATGATCCGTCATGAAACCCCACCACCTGCAATGATCGTGTTGCGGCCCTGATCTTACCCGGATCGTAAAACCCCACAACCGGTTCCGTGACAGGAGTGACGAATTGTTAAACCCAACCGAGCCTGACTCGTAGGATCAACCGGATCCTGCTCCGGCATCCGAACCCGCGTCACCCCAATGCTTCTCGATCGCCGCGTGATCTACCCGAAGGAATCCCCATGCGCGCCAAGCCAGCACACTATGCGCAAACATTCGCCTACAGGGCGGCCGCATTATTGCTGACGACCTGCGCCCTCACCGCCTCTGCCTGCGGAGTCGGCGACAACAACGCCTCCGCGCCGAAGACGACGACGGTCGATCCGGGCCGGGCCCCCGCGAACGTACGCTGGGAAAACTATCAGGGCGTCCAGCTTCCGATCGGCGACCATGACGGTCCCAGCAAACTCGGCACCACGGCCGCGGGTTACTCCCACACTCCGCAGGGCGCGGCCCTGGCCGCCATCAACCACAGCACCCGGCTGTCTCTAGCCCCTGACGGTGTTTGGCCACAAGTCGCGGCCATCTCGCTGATTCCGGGTCCCGCCAAGGACTCCTGGGTCCTGGCCCGAGCCCAGATCTCCGTCACCGCCCCCGCCAATCCGGTGGTCGCCCCTCGGATCACCGCCTACAAGATCACCAACTACACCCCCGACCGCGCCGACCTCACCGTCTACGCCACCTACTCCGACGCCAGCATCACCGCGACGGCGGAAACCGTCCTCTGGGTCTCCGAGGACTGGCGACTCCTGCTCCCGGACCCCGCCGCCAAAACCCAGACGGTCCAATCGGTCCCCGCCATCCCCGCCGACACGGTCAAACTGGAGCCCCCCAAATAACGGCTACCCGACCAACTTCAGCCCGATCACGCACGCCACGATCCCACCGAGCAACAGCAGCTTCACCGCACTGACGGCAGCCCCACCCGTAGCCATCGAATAGACGACGGTCAGCACCGCCCCGATCCCTACCCACACGGCATAAGCCGTCCCCACCGGCAACCCGCGCATCGCATACGCCAACCCGGCCATACTCGCGACCAGCGCCACACCGAACACCACACTCGGCCCGAGCTTGGTGAACCCTTCCGACTTCCCCAGCGCAGTGGCCCACACGGCCTCGAAAACCCCGGACACGACCAGCACCAGCCAAGACATGACAACCTCCGAAGGCCGTCTTGTCGCACACCGGGTACGGCTCCATCGTCCGGGTCCCCAATCGGGAACTACCTACCAAGATGGCAAACATCCAGCGATCGGGGCAAATTCCTTACCGGTGATCTCCGCCTCCATCAGCGGAGATCACCAGATCGCTCACCCGCAGAGACCGCTCCCGAGGAACCGATCCCACTGCTCCCCGGAAAACACGAGCGCCGGACCTGTCGGATCCTTGGAGTCGCGCACTCCGACGATGTGTGCCCTTTCGCCCACGAAGGCGACCTCGACACACTCGGAGGCGTTGGCGGATCGGGAGGACTTGAACCACTCCGCGTTGGCGAGTTCGTTGATCACGCGCTGTACTCCTTCGCGATCGTCGACACCAGATCTCTGGAGTCGCTTTCGCTCAACGCTACCTGCTGAATACCGTTGATCGCCTGCCGAAAGCGGGTAATCACCGTCGTTTGTTCGAGGTAGAGAGCTCCTTCCGTGCCCTCCACGTAGATGACGGGTGGCTCGATCAAATTGATTGCCAGGTGCGGGAATTCGAGCAGCGTGAACGACTGGAACGCCACACCGACATCGAGAACGGCGCTGAACGGGATGATGCGGATCGAGACATTGTCCTGGCAGCTGATCTCGGCCAGATGTCGCAACTGCTCCCGCATGGTCTTCGGGCCGTCCAGCCGGTGGCGCAGCACCGCCTCCGACAGCAGCGCGTCCAGCCGGAAATTCTTGTCGGAGAGCTTCTCCCGTCGGCGAGCGGCCAGCTCCAGTCGGCGCCATATCGGTCTCGGACACGCCGGGCTCGGTGGCCGCGATGATCGCGCGGCGGTACTGCGGGGTCTGCAACAGGCCGTGCATCATCGCCAGTTGGTGCGTTGCCAAATGATTGGCCCGCTCCTCCAGCCGCATGTAGTGGTCGAAATGCGAGAGGTACTGGTCGGCGTAAGCCTGCCACCATCCCTTGTAGGTGCCCTGTAGCTTCGCGGTCTTGTCCTGCCGCCGTACCTCCTGCCACAGCTCCAGTGCCTCCTTCCGGACCGCCGGGGTGACGTTATAGAGCGTCAGCAACGACTCGAGTTGCGGCGTGGAGATTTTGGTCGGCTGCCCGTCCTCCAGTCGCATAACGGTCTGTCTGGACGTATCTATGTGCAGGCTGGTCATCAACAATGAAGCGCCTGCCTGCTCACGGAGCTTGCGAAGAAATCGTCCGAATGCCCTTTTGGGGATAGTAGATCCGACCATTTCGTTAGCCTCGCTATCTGGGGATTCTCCTTCACGGACCGGTCCACCGTGGACCTCCAACGAGTTGGACGTAATTCACTCCTAAATGGTGTCAATTCGAGCTGCCCGGTGTCTACTTGAATTCGGCGCGCCACACCGAATTTCGCAAGTATTCCGCAAAAAGGGAGTCTGAAATGTCCTGGGACGCTTGGGCGCTGCTGTCCATCATCGCGCTCTGCCTCACCGTGATCGCCCGAACCTGCTGGGACTCCTACCGGGTCAACCACCCCGGTAACGGCGAAACCCTCCGCCTCTCCTTGTCCACGGGCGGTCACATCGACATCCCCTGTCCGCCAACCCATTCCACCGGCCGCCACCGCACCCAACCCAGTAGGTGACCCCATGACCCCCGCCGAGATCGCCGTCCTCACGGCCCTCC
>NZ_BAAFGR010000316.1:0-4372 GCF_041154655.1 Nocardia sp. JMUB6875 | reverse complement strand
GGTCGGTGCGGGCGGCGGTGGGGCGCGGCATGTCGGGGAGGTGGTAGGAAAGTGACGTGTCCGAAACTGCCGAAACCCATATTCCTCGTGCCGTCTCGGAAGTGGTGGACCTGGTCAGCTCGCTGATCCGGTTCGACACCTCCAATACCGGTGAACTCGAAACCACCAAGGGCGAGCGCGAGTGTGCGCAGTGGGTGGCCGAGCAGCTCGAGCAAGCAGGCTACGAGACCGAGTACGTGGAGTCGGGGGCGCCGGGGCGCGGGAATGTGTTCGCGCGGTTGAAGGGTGCGGACTCCTCGCGGGGGGCGTTGATGATGCACGGGCATCTGGATGTGGTGCCCGCCGAGGCGTCGGACTGGAGTGTGCATCCGTTCTCCGGGGCGGTGCGCGACGGCTATGTGTGGGGGCGCGGGGCGGTCGATATGAAGGACATGGTCGGCATGATGCTGGCCGTGGCCCGCCAGTTCAAGATCGAGGGGACGGTGCCGCCGCGCGATATCGTGTGGGCGTTCGTGGCCGATGAGGAGAACGGCGGGCGGTGGGGCTGCCAGTGGCTGGTGGAGCATCGGCCCGATCTGTTCGAGGGGGTGACCGAGGCGGTCGGGGAGGTCGGCGGGTTCTCGCTGACGGTGCCCAAGCCCGACGGGTCCGAGCGGCGGCTGTATCTGGTGGAGACCGCGGAGAAGGGTCTGGGCTGGATGCGGTTGCGCGCCAAGGCGCGTGCCGGGCACGGCTCGTTCCTGCACGAGGACAACGCGGTCACCATCCTGTCGCAGGCGGTGGCCCGGCTGGGCACCCACACCTTCCCGCTGGTGGTCTCCGATTCGGTGGCCGAGTTCCTGGCGGCGGTGGCCGAGGAGTCCGGGCTCGAATTCGATCCGGCCTCACCCGATATCGAGGGCCAGCTGGCCAAGCTGGGCACCATTTCCCGCATCATCGGCGCGACCCTGCGCGATACCGCCAACCCGACCATGCTGCGGGCGGGCTACAAGGCCAATGTGATTCCGCAGACCGCCGAGGCCGTGGTCGACTGCCGGGTGGTGCCGGGGCGGCAGGCCGCCTTCGAGCGTGAGGTCGACGCGTTGATCGGCCCGGATGTCGAGCGTGAGTGGATCACCAAGCTCGACTCCTACGAGACCACCTTCGACGGGCATCTGGTCGATGCCATGAACGACGCCATCCTCGCCCACGACCCGGCCGGGCGCACCGTGCCCTACATGCTCTCCGGCGGCACCGACGCGAAGGCGTTCGCCAAGTTGGGGATTCGCTGCTTCGGGTTCGCGCCGCTGCGGCTGCCGCCCGAACTGGACTTCACCGCGCTGTTCCACGGGGTCGACGAGCGGGTTCCGGTGGAATCGCTCGAATTCGGCACCCGCGTCCTGGAACACTTCCTTCTGCACAGCTGACGATTCGAAAGGACCACCCGTGCCCGACTATTCGTACAACCCCTACGCTCCGCTGCCGCAGGTCCCCAGCTTCACCGTGACCTCCGCCGACGTCACCGACGGCCAGCCCTTCGCCAACGATCAGGTTTCGGGGGTCTTCGGGTCGGGCGGCAAGGACATCTCCCCGCAGCTGTCGTGGTCGGGATTCCCGCCGGAGACCAAGAGTTTCGCGGTCACCGTCTTCGATCCGGACGCCCCGACCGCGTCGGGCTTCTGGCACTGGGCCGTGGCCAATATTCCGGTGTCGGTGACCTCGCTGCCCAGCGGCGCGGGCAGCGAGGGCGGCACGCTGCCCGCGGGCGCGGTGCAGCTGCGCAATGACGGCGGGTTCCCCGGGTTCGTGGGCGCGTCCCCGCCCGCCGGGCACGGCCACCACCGGTACTTCATCACGGTGCACGCCGTGGACGTGGAATCGCTGGATATCGACGAGAACGGCACTCCGGCCTACCTGGGCTTCAACCTGTTCTTCCACACCGTGGGCCGCGCCCAGATCGTGGCCACCTACGAGGAGCCCGCGAAGTAGGTTTTCCGAACCCGTTGTGGCCCCGGACGATTCGTCCGGGGCCACACTGCTGTTCCGGGGTCCGGGGTGCCGCTCGAACGGGTGGATCGAAGGTTATTTCCGAGCCTGCCGGGGAATGGCGATCCTGTCCGGATCGCTGTCGAGGAGGTCGATATGGCTTTCACCGTGGGTGACAAGGTGGTGCCTCGCATCGCGTCGGAGTCGGCGGAGCAGGCGCTGGAAGTGGTTGCCGTGCATACCGACGAATCCGGCCGGCAAACCGTGACGGTGCGCGACGAGGCGGGCAACACCAGCGATCTGCTGGCCGGAGAGCTCGTCGCCGTGTGACGGGCCCGTCCGGGTGCGTTCAGGCGGGGTTCGAACGTTCGGCCAGGCCCCGCAGACCGGCGGCCAGCTCCTCGGCGGAGGGGGCGTGTTCGGGGTCGATAAGGTATTGGACCAGCAGGCCGCCGATGAGGGTTTGCAGGACCGCGCCGATGGCGGGGTTGTCCTCGCCGAGGTCATGGGACAGGCCCGCGCGGGCCTCGGCCTGGGCCGCGCCGATCTCGGTGCGCAGGGCGGGGGAGTGCAGGGCCTGGGCCATGGCCTCGACATTGGCGGTCCACAGCGCCCGGTCGGCGGTGAAGGAGCCGATCAGCTGGTGCCAGAAGGTGTTCAGGCGGGTGGCGGGGGCGGTGTCGGCCTCGCCGGGCAGGGAGTCGAGCAGGCGGGTGACCGCGGCGGCGGTGGCTTCGAGCATGGCCTGGTTGAGCAGGTTGTCGCGGGTGCCGAAGTGGTAGTTGATGGCGGCGAGGTTGGCGCCGGAGGCGGCGACGATATCGCGCACGGTGGTGCGGGCGTAGCCGCGCTCGGCCAGGCACTGCTTGGCGGCGACGAGGAGATCTTCTCGGGTTCCCACGCGGGTCAGCGTAGCAGCGGATCATACGGTCGTTTGTGACATGCGTTTCAAACAATTGTTTTGTACGCCTGTATGAAACGTGTGTATGGTCGGAGGTGGCACGATCCATCACACGGAAGTACGAGCCCGATATGACTGTTCAGCGACCCTTGTCACCGTTCGAATCCCGCTATTTCGCCGCCGATGCCTGGTTGGGCAGCGTGCCGGTCGGCGGGATGCCGCTGTTCGTCGGCACCACCGTGCGCGGCGCGGTGGACGCGCGCATCCTGCGGCGGGTGTTGCGTGAACTCGCGGCCTCTCATGTGCTGCTGCGCAGTCGCGTGGTGACCGACGGCGGGGTGGCCCGTTTCGAGGTCGACGAGGATTGGGCGCCACCGCTCGAGGAGCGCACCGGCGAGGTGGACGAGTATTGGGAGCTGGTGAACCGCCGACCGCGGTGGGACGGCGGGCTTTTCGGGGCGGTGCTGCTGCGCGGGCCGGTGCAGACTCGCATCGTGCTGGTCATCCATCATGGAATCAGCGATGGGCGTTCGGCATTCGCACTGGTGGACGAGATGTGGCGGCGCTACAGCGCCCACGTCGCGGGAAGTCCGCTACCGCTCGGGGATTCGGATCGGGAGTTGGTCGGCGGAGTCGACGAGTTGTTGGCGCGGGTGGTCTCCGAGGCCGAGGTGGATGGGTTCCTGGCGCAGGTGCGGGCGGAGGCGGCGAGTTCCGGGCAGCCGCCGCAGAGGTTGCCCGTAGATGGCGACGGGGCGGGCGATCCGGGTGGCCGATTGGCGTTGCGGCGCATCGAGTTGAGTGCCCGGCAGACCGCGGAGGTGGTGGATGCCGCTCGTGCACAGGGTATTTCGGTGAACAGCCTGCTCGCCGGTGCGGCGTTGGCCGCGGTGCGGGCGCAGTTGCCGGTGGCCGGTCCGGTGCCGTTGATGTGCGGGCACGCCGTGGATCTGCGTCCGGCGCTCTCGCCGCGCCTGCCCGCCTCGACCGTCCTCAATTGCGCCTCCGGTACCGGGACGCCGGTGGTGGTCGACTCCGACGCCGATCCGCTGGCGTTGGGTGTGCTCGTCGATCAGGCGATGCGGTTCATGCTCGACACCGGGTTCCCGGCGTTGTTCATGCGGGCCTCGCAGCGTGTGCTGGATACGCCGGTGGCCGCGGCGTTGTCGGCGACGCCGGCGATCGCGTTGTCGAATATGGGCCGACTGCCGGCCCATCCGCTGCCCGCGGGCCTGGGGTTCGTGCGCGATGAGGTCTTCGCGATGACCGCGGGGATGCCGCCGAAGATGACCGTCTTCACCGTCGGTGACCGGCTCACGGTCCAGGTCGAGTACGACACCGCCGAGCACAGCCATCAGCAGATGGGCCGGGTCGCGGAGGCGATGAGCGATCAGCTCGCGCGCGTGCGGCGGGCGGCGGCGGTGCGCGCGTAGCCGCCGGGTTGTTGTGCTGCGGAAACAACTGTGGGCCTGGACTTTTCGTCCAGGCCCACAGTCGCCTCCGGGG
>NZ_BAAFGR010000315.1:0-4384 GCF_041154655.1 Nocardia sp. JMUB6875 | reverse complement strand
ACAAGGAAGACCCCCGCACCACCGCCGCCGTCGGGGGCCGCGGAGTATTCGGCTCGGAGGATGCGGTTGTCGCGCACCAGGACTCGGCCGGAGGTGGCGACGACGGCGGCGGTGGTGCGGGGGTCTTCCTTGTCGGTGCCGACGTACATCTGGCAGTCGGTGGTGTCGCAGGTCTGGGCGTAGTCGTAGCGCTGTTCGGCCAGGGCGTAGGAGCGGGCCGCGATGGCTTGGGCGCGAAGGGCTTCCGTGCCGCCCTGGTCGGCCCAACCGGGGACCATTTCGGCGGGGACGACGCCCTTGAGGTAGTCGTCGAGGTCGAGGTCGTTGACGGTGCGGGGGGAGCCCTTGTCGAGAGCGACGCCGAGCAGGCCGCGGTAGGCGTTGCCGCCGCAGATCTCGAGTTGTTCGCCCGCGGGGCGGTCGACGCCGTCGACGACGGGGTAGGCCCAGGGGTCGTCGGTGCTGCCCTCCCACAGCTTGCCGCCGTCGCAGCCCTGGGTGATGGTGACGTCCGCGCCGGTGGCGGTGGGGGTCAAATGCGCTGCCTGGCCGGGGATTACGCGGCGGCCGGCGACATAGAAGACGGAGTCGGAGGCGACGTCGAGGGTCTTGTCGTCCTGCTCCATGAGGCGGACGCGGACCGTGGTCGGGCCGATCTCGGCGAGCTCGGCCCCGGAGTAGTAGTTGGCCAGAATGCGATCGGCGGTCCAGCCTTCGACGGCCTTGTCGAAGGCGCCGTTCTGGCTGAGTCCGCGGCCGTGACCGGCGCCGACGGTGAGGTGGAAGCCATTGTCGGGCCAGGCCCAGATCAGGAGTGCGGTACCGCCGGTGGCGGCGGCCGTGACGAGGGACAGGGTGAGCAGACCGCGCCGTTTCCGGCGCTGGGCTAGGTATCCGTCCGGCATGTCATACCCGTTCTGTCGAGAGCCGAAGCTACATTCGAGTTACCCAAAGCTAAGCCTCAACCATACGTTCAGAGAATGTGACAATAGGGACTAGTGTGATCGCTGATGCGCCAAGTAGCAAGCTTGTGCTCAGGGCGCGGTTAGACGGATTTACCTCGAATGGGAGATGCTCGTGCCGTATCGCAGACCGAAACACGCCATAACGCTCCCGGTTGTCACCGTCCTCGCCCTGGCCGCGCCCGTCGGCATCCTGGCGCTGAGCGATACCCGCGATGTCCGGGCCACGGATGAGAGCAATCTGGCAGCTATACCTGCGCAAATGGCCGAAGTCGCCCTGGCTTCGGCACCCGACATCGTCCTGCCGCTGCGTGAGCTCACCGGGCTGAATCTGCCCGACCTACACCTGTCCGATCTGCGGATGCTGCCGCTGCCCAGAGCGATTCAGATCCCGCCGAATCTCATTCCGGGCGTGCAACTACCCAGTGAGATTCCGCTGCCCCGCCTGAATTCGGCGCCCCAGCCGCCCGGCACCACCGCACCACCTACGACACGCCCGGCGACTCCCGGGGTCACCCCGCAGGCGGCCGTCCCGCCCGGCTCGACCCGCCCGGCCGTACCCGCGGTCGCTCCGCCGGGCGGCACCACTCCCGGTTCCACCCGCCCGGCAGCACCGGCGGCCACCCCTTCGACCACCACCGCCGCCCCGCAACCGACCAAACCCGTCTCGGGCGCACCGGGTTTCATCGCCGAGCCGGGGCCCGAGGTCCCGCCGGCTGCCGAATCACCCACCGTCCCAGCCGAATCCGCGGTGCCCGACCCGGCGGCTCCCGTCCCCGGTCTCACCGGCGACCCGAACGCCCCGGCCCTGGCCCCCGGCGCGGTACCCACCGACCTGGCCGACAAGGTCGGCGCGCAGGTGAAGGAACTGACCCGCGACACCCCCTTCAGCATGGTCGCGCTCACCGCGGCGGACCTGGTCGGCACCACCACCAAGATCCGCGCCCAGCGCCCCGACGGCACCTGGGGCCCGTGGTACGACGCCGAGGCCGAGACCGGGAACGACCGGGCGGGCAAGCGCATCGGCACCGAACCGATCTACGTCGGCAATACCAAGACCGTGCAGATGCTGGTGACCCGCAAGCCCGTCGCCGCACCCGCCGAGCCCAAGCCGCTCGACGACGGTTCGGCCGACCCGGCCCAGATCAACCTGGAGAAACTGGCCGCGGTACTCATCGATCCGGGCCGCGGCAGCATCGACGAGAACCTCTCCACGGTGGCCGCGCCGCTGCCCGGCGGCGGGCCCAAGGTGATCTCCCGGGCCCAGTGGGGCGCGGACGAATCGCTGCGCTGCGAGGAACCCACCTACGACGACGGCGTCACCGCGATCACGGTGCACCACACCGCGGGTCGCAATGACTACACCAAGGCCGAGTCCGCGGGCATCGTGCGCGCCATCTACGCGTATCACGCGAAGACGCTGGGCTGGTGCGACATCGGCTACAACGCGCTCGTCGACAAGTACGGCCAGATCTTCGAGGGCCGCTACGGCGGGCTGGACCGCCCGGTCGAGGGCGCGCACGCGGGCGGATTCAATATCAATACCGCCGGTGTCGCGCTGATGGGCGACTACGAGGACGAGGCCCCGACGGATGTGTCCATCCAGGCGATCGGCAAGTACATCGGCTGGCGCGCCAAGGTCGCGGGCATCGATCCCGAGGGGTCGAGCACCATGTACTCCGAGGGCAGCGATTACACGAAATACGCACTGGGACAAGCGGTCAAGCTGCCCAATATCTTCGCGCACCGGGACGTCGGCAACACCACCTGCCCCGGCGACGCCGCCTACGCGCTGATGGACAAGATCCGCCAGATCGCGCAGGACACCGCGGGCGGGACGGTCGTGCAGCCGAATACGCCGCGCACCCGACCCGGCCAGAACGCCGGCAACACGCAACCGGCCCCAGCGCCGGACGCCAATCAGTCGAATCAGGCCGATCTGGCCGCCCTCGCCGATCTCACCCAGAAGATCCTGAACATGCTCGACCGGTCCCCGGTGGCGCGGTACTGGAACGAGCAGGGCGGCGCGAACGGCCCACTGGGACAACCGAAGGCGGAGCCGGTCGCGCTCGCGGACGGCAGCCAGTACGGGCAGTTCGCCAACGGCTACGTGTATTCGAATCCGTCCGGCCAGATCTTCTCGGTGGTCGGGAAGATCCTGGAGCGCTTCCTGCAATTGGGCGCGGGCGCGGGCATTCTGGGCCTCCCGTCGAGCAACGAATACGCCGTCCAGGACGGTGTCCGCACCGACTTCCAAAACGGCGCACTGATTTTCAACCGGATCACCGGAATCGTCACCACCGTCCTGAAGAACTACGGCGCGGTCCAGGACCCGGCTCCCGGCAAGCCCATCCCGGCCTTGGGCACACCCGCCCAGGCTGCCCCCGTCCCCGAGCCCCTCGCGACAACCAACTGAGTTTCGAGATCAGGGAGCTCTCACACAGGAATTCTGTCCGGATTCCAGCATTGAGAGCTCCCTGATCTTGTTCAGGACCACCAGCGTTCGAGGGTGCGGGCGACGCCGTCGTCGGAGTTGGAGGGGGCGACCTCGTCGGCGGCGGCAATGGCTTCGGGGTGGGCGTTGGCCATGGCTACGCCATGGCCCGCCATGAGGAGCATGGGGACGTCGTTCGGCATGTCGCCGAAGGCGATCAGGGAGCTGTGCTGGACGCCGAGGCGCTGGGCGACCGTGGTCAGGCCCGACGCCTTGGTGACGCCGGGGGCGGACAGCTCGATGAGGCCGTTGTCGGTGGAGTAGGTCAGGTCGACGCGGCCGGACAGGTGGGGTTCCAAGGTGGCGCGCATGAACGAGCTGGCCGCGCCGGGCAGGCGGATCAGCATCTTGATCGCGGAGGCGGAGATGACCTCGGCCCGGGAGACCTGCGTATCGTCCGGATTCAGCCACGCGTGCTCGTACTCCGGCGAACTCACGAACTGCGGGGTGGCGGCGTCGTGCGCGCTCACCCCGACCCGCTCGGCCGCCAGCCCGCATCCCGGCAGCAGGTGTTCCGCGAGTTCGGCCGCCCAGGTCAGGGTTTCGACATCCAGCGTCCGGCTGTCCAGCACCCGGTCGGCCGCACTGTCGTAGATCACCGCACCGTTGCCGCACACGCACAGGGGCGCGAACCCCAGCCCCTCGACCACCGGATCGATCCACCGCGGCGGCCGCCCCGTGGCGAGCACGAACGGCACCCCGTCCGCGATGAGCGCCTCGATCGCCGCCTTGGTACGCGCACTCACCCGCTCACCGTGATCGATGAGCGTGCCGTCCACATCGGAGGCGACCATCTTGGGTTTGGGCAGGTGAAAGAGCGTCACCTACTCCATCCTGCCTCGAGCGCCATCCCCCGCGCCCGTGGATTCCGGACCCCGCCGTACAAACGAGACCTTTCCGGCACCCCACCGGGGCCACACCCCAACCC
>NZ_BAAFGR010000314.1:0-4413 GCF_041154655.1 Nocardia sp. JMUB6875 | reverse complement strand
ACCAGACCCCACCCAGCATCAGGCCCCCCTCTCCGCCGCCGAGGCCACCCGCCTGCTGGACTCCATCCGCCAGGCCGAAGAGGAACTCGCCGAGACCGGCGAGCACATCATCGTCTCTCCGGCCGCCGCGGAAACCGCCACCGCCGCAACGGAATCCGACAATTCCGACGCGGCTGAGGCGGCTCCCGCAGTAGCCGCCGACGACGAGGCCGTTGCGACCGACGAATACGCCACGGAGGTCGCCATCGACGCCGTGACCGAGGTCGCCGCCGATGCTCCCGCGACTACCGCCGTCGACGAACCCGCGGAAGCGGTCTTCGAGGCCGCGATCGCCGCCGCCGAGGAATTCGCCGCCGCCGATACCGATTCCGGTGAGCCCGAGGCCGCCGCGCCGTTCTCGTCCGAGATCGTGGTCGAGGTCGATCCGGAGGCCGATGATTCGGCCGACGAGGCCGCCGAATCCTCCATCGCCGCAAGCGGATTGATCCTGCCCGGCGATGTGGCCTCCGATGTCGAGACCATCGTGCACGTCATGCGGCACGGCGAGGTGCACAACCCGAAGGGGATCCTGTACGGCCGCCTGTCCGGGTTCCAGCTGTCGGTGACGGGTCGCGCGCAGGCGCAGACCGTCGCCCGCTCGCTGGCCGATCACGACATCGCGCTGGTCGTCGCCTCGCCGTTGCAGCGGGCGCAGGAGACCGCGGAGCCGATCGCCATCGGGCACGGGCTCACCATTCGGACCGATGAGAATCTGATCGAGGCCGGTAATACGTTCGAGGGCCTGAAGGTCACCGCGAGCGCGCTGCGCAAGCCGCGGCACTGGTGGAAGCTGCGCGATCCCTTCACCCCGTCGTGGGGTGAGCCGTATCTGCAGATCGCGCACCGCATGCTGGCCGCGGTGAACAAGGCGCGGGTGGAGGCCGCCGGTCGCGAGGCCGTGCTGGTGTCGCATCAGCTGCCGGTGTGGACGCTGCGCCGCTTCCTGCAGGGCCAGCGCCTCTGGCACGATCCGCGGCAGCGGCAGTGCTCGCTGGCGTCGCTGACTTCGCTTGTCTACCAGGGCGATACGTTGATCGACATCGTGTACTCGGAGCCCGCCGGGGCCTCCGATCCCTCGGTGACCGGAGCATGAGACCCGCCATCGTGTCCCTGCCCGCCGCGCGCCCCTTCCGGCGCGCGGCCGCACTGCTCGCGGCCTTGTGCGCGGCGGCCGTGCTGGCCGGGTGTTCGACGGCGGGCAAGGACGCGGTGGCCCAGGGCGGCACCTTCGATTTCGTGTCCCCGGGCGGCAAGACCGAGATCTTCTACGATCCGCCGTCCGCGCGCGGCACCATCGGCAAGCTGTCCGGCCCGGATCTGATGCACGACGGCAAGACCGCCTCGGTCGATGATTTCCCGGGCAAGGTCGTGGTGCTCAATATCTGGGGCCAGTGGTGCGGGCCGTGCCGCGCGGAAGCGCCCGCGCTGGAACAGGTTTACGACGCGAGCAAGGACAAGGGCGTCGCCTTCCTGGGCATCAATGTCCGCGACAACCAGAAGGACAAGGCCCAGGATTTCGTGACCGACAACAAGGTCGGTTACCCCTCGATCTACGACCCGTCCATGCGCAGCCTGCTGGCGCTCGGCGGCAAGTTCCCGACCAGCGTCATCCCCACCACCATCGTGCTGGACAAGCAGCATCGGGTGGCGGCGGTGTTCCTGCGCTCGCTGCTCGCCGAGGATCTGCAGCCGGTCGTGGACCGGCTCGCGGGGGAGCAGTCGTGAACCGGGTGACCGTGCTTGCCAGCGTGGGGGATTCGTTCCAGCAGACCGCCGCGACCGGACCGCTGCTGCTGGCGCTGGGCGCGTGCCTGCTGGCGGGACTGGTGTCGTTCGCCTCGCCGTGCGTGGTGCCGCTGGTCCCCGGATACCTGTCCTATCTGGCGGGCGTCGTCGGTGCGGAGGCGCCGCCGGTGACGGTCGAGTCGGCGAAGAACGCCAAAACCGCTACGGCGAGCCGCAATTCGGCGCGCCTGCGGGTGGCCGGTGCGGCGGGCCTGTTCGTGGCCGGTTTCACCGTGGTGTTCGTGCTCGCCTCGGCGACCGTGTTCGGCGCGATCCAGGCGCTGAACGTGAATCGCGATCTGCTGCAACGCATCGGCGGCGTGGTCACCATCGTGATGGGCCTGGCCTTCATCGGCCTCATCCCCGCCCTGCAGCGCGACACCCGCATGGAACCGCGCCGCCTGAGCGGCCTGATCGGCGCGCCCCTGTTGGGCGCGGTGTTCGCGCTCGGCTGGACGCCGTGCCTGGGCCCGACGCTCTCGGGCGTGATGGCGGTGTCGGCGGGCACCGAGGGCACCACGGCCGCGCGCGGCGTCGCCCTCATCGTGGCCTACTGCCTGGGTCTGGGCCTGCCCTTCGTGATCCTGGCGTTCGGTTCGGCGACCGCGTTGCGCGGTGTCGGCTGGCTGCGCCGCAATTCCCGCACCATTCAGGTGATCGGTGGCCTGCTGTTGGTGGCCGTCGGCATCGCCCTGGTGACCGGAGCGTGGGACCAGTTCGTCTCCTGGGTCCGCGACGCCTTCGTCTCGAATGTGACCCTGCCGATCTGACATGACTGCCACCATCGAAACCCCCAGTGCCCCGGTCCAACCGCCGCGTCAGTCGCCGCTGGGCCGCGTGATCGCCCTGCTGCGCAATGCCTGGCGCGGGCTCACCAGCATGCGCACCGCGCTCATGCTGCTGTTCCTGCTGGCCCTGGCCGCCATTCCGGGCGCGCTGCTGCCGCAGCGCAGCCTGAACGCCGGCAAGGTCGACGACTACATCCGCAACCGGCCGACGCTGGGCCCGTGGATGAATCGGCTGCAGCTGTTCGACGTGTTCTCCAGCGCCTGGTTCACGGCCGTCTATGTGCTGCTGTTCGTTTCGCTGGTGGGCTGCATCCTGCCGCGCTGCCTGGACCACTACCGCGCGCTGCGCACGCCGCCGGTCAAGGCGCCGCGCAATCTGTCCCGGCTGCCGCACCACTGGTCGGGCGCCGATGACGCGACGCCGGAGCAGGTGATCGAGCGGGCCCGCACCCAGATGCGCGGCTGGCGCACGGTCATGCAGCCGGGCAATCGCGAAGGGGAGCTGACCCTTTCGGCGGAGAAGGGCTATACCCGCGAGCTCGGCAACCTGGTCTTCCACCTGGCGCTGGTCGGTCTGCTGCTGGCGGTGGCGTTGGGCAAGCTGTTCGGCTACGAGGGCAATGTGGTCGTGATCGCCAATGACGGCCCGGGTTTCTGCACCACCTCGCCCGCCGTCTTCGACTCCTTCCGCGCGGGCAATGTGATCGACGGCACCGGCCTGACGCCGATGTGCGTGCGGGTCAAGGACTTCAAGGCCGACTACCTGAAGAACGGTCAGGCGTCGATGTTCACCTCGAACATCCAGTACCAGACCGGCAAGGATCTGGAGTCGGGCGCCTGGCGTGACACCACCATCAGCGTCAACCACCCGCTGCGCGTCGCGGGTGACCGGGTTTACCTGCAGGGCCACGGTTTCGCGCCCAAATTCACGGTGACCTTCCCGAACGGCCAGACCCGCACCGAGGCCATCCAGTGGAAGCCGGACGACGCCACCACCTTCCTGTCCTCGGGTGTGCTGCGCATCGATCCGCCGGGCGGCATGTATCCGAACGAGGAGGAGCGCCGCAAGCATCAGGTGGCGATCCAGGGTTTGTTCGCGCCGACCGCTTTGATGCACGGCCAGCTGCTCACCTCCATGTACCCGGCCATGAACGATCCGGCCGTGGCGATCGACATCTACCAGGGCGATACCGGTCTGGACACCGGTCGCGCGCAGTCGCTGTTCTCGCTGGACCCGGAAATGATCAAGCAGGGCCGCCTGGTCAAGGAACAGCGGGTGAACCTGAAGCCGGGGGAGACCTCGACCCTGTCCGACGGCACCAAGGTGACCTTCGACGGCGCGGAAGAGTTCGTGAACCTGCAGGTTTCGCACGATCCGGCGCAGCAGTGGGTGCTGGTGTCGGCGCTGACCATGATGGCGGGCCTGCTGGTGTCGCTGCTGGTGAAGCGCCGCCGCATCTGGCTGCGCGTCTACCCCGGCGCCGAAACCGACGGGGTACGACATACTGTAGTAGAAATGGGCGGACTGGCCCGCACCGACCAGGCCGGGTGGGGCGGCGAATTCGACCGCCTGCGTGAGCGGCTGCTGACGGGAGAGAAGTAATGCCGATCGACGAAACCTTCGCCTCCTACAGCGATCTCGCGTTCAAATCGGCCATCGTGATCTACGCGCTGGTCTGGATCATGCTGGTCTGGCAGTTCGCCCTGACCCGCACGGTCCCGACCACCACGCGCCAATTGGTCACCGCCGGAGGCGGTTCCGCGACCGTCGACGAACCCCCCGCCGACGCCCCCGGCAAGG
>NZ_BAAFGR010000313.1:0-4524 GCF_041154655.1 Nocardia sp. JMUB6875 | reverse complement strand
CAGCCGAGCTGGGACGGGAACGACAATCTGGAGGCGGCCGCGGAGGGGCAGCGGGTCACCGGGGTGGGTGAGGTGTTCCTGATGACGCTGACCAAGGACGGGATGGTTCGGGAGAATCATGTGGTGGAGTTCGAGGAGGGGCGGCGGATCGCGTGGCTGCCCTCGGAGGTGGGGAAGCGGCCGCCGGGGCACCTGTGGCGGTGGGAGTTGGAGCCGTTGGGGGAGAACCGGACCCGGGTCACCCACACCTATGACTGGACCAACTTGGACGATGAGAAGCGGATGGTGCGGGCGCGGGCCACTACCTCGGAGAAGCTGATGGCTTCGCTGGATCGGCTTGCGGCACTGGCCGAGAAGGAGTGACCCGCGCGTGATCGACCCCGCCCGCCAAAACTCCTACACTGTCTGGGACGGGGGAGTCGCGGGTGGGGGCGCTCTGTAGAAAAGGGCGTGCTGCAGGAAGGAACGGCGACGTGGCCGGACTCAGAAGAAAAGGCATCGCTCGGATGGCGCGGGTGGCGAGCATTCCCGCCACCCTGATGGCACAGCGGGTGGCCGCCACCGGGAAGAGTCTGCTGGCCGGGGCCGAGCGCGGGTCGATCACCGACGAGATGCTCGACAATGCCGCCGAGCAGGTGTTCGCCGTGCTGGGCGAACTCAAGGGCGGCGCAATGAAACTCGGGCAGGCGCTGAGCGTCGCCGAGGCGGGCGTGCCGCCGCGCTTCGCCGATCATTTCCGGGACGCGCTGACCCGGTTGCAGCAGGAGGCCCCGCCCATGCCGGCGGCGGAGACCCACCGCATGCTGGACCTGCAACTGGGCACCGGCTGGCGTAAACGGTTCGCGCGCTTCGAGGAGCAGCCGATCGCGGCCGCCAGCATCGGGCAGGTGCACAAGGCGGTGTGGCACGACGGCCGCGAGGTGGCGGTCAAGGTGCAGTATCCCGAGGCGGAGGAGTCGCTGCGCGCGGATCTGAAGATGCTGCAAATGGTTTCGGGCGCGTTCAATACCCTGATGGCGGGGACGAATGCCCGCCAGCTGATCGAGGAATTCCTGGCCCGCACCGAGGACGAGCTGGACTATCGGATCGAGGCCGCCTATCAGCGCCGCTTCGCCAAGGAATTCGCGGGCGATCCGCAGTTCTTCGTGCCGCGCGTGGTGGCCGCCGCGCCGAAGGTCATGGTGACCGAGTGGATGGACGGAATCCCGCTGTCCCGCATCATCGCCCAGGGCAGCCGCGCCGACCGAAATCGGGCAGGTCTGCTGCTGGCCGAATTCGCCTTGTGCTCGCCGAGCCGCGTCGGCTGTCTGCACAGCGATCCGCATCCCGGCAATTTCCAGTTGCGCCCCGACAACCGGCTCGGCGTCATCGATTTCGGAGCCTGCACCGAAACCCCGCGCGGCATTCCGCGTGCGGTCGGACGGCTGGCCCGCTGCGCGCTCGCCGGGGATTACGAGGGCCTGGAGGCGGTCATGCGCGAGGAGGGCTTCGTGAAGCCGGGCGCGCCCATCGAAATGACGCCGCTGCGGCACCGCATCGACCCGGTGATCGAGCGCATCGACGGCCGCAACTTCCATTTCACCCGCGAATTCCTGCAGGAGGAGGTGGCCCGGTCCCTGGATCCGGAGAACATCTCCCTCACCAATGCCCGGGCCGTGAAGGCCCCCGCCGATCAACCCGAATACGCCATGCTCACCCGCGTTTTCGGCGGCATCGTGGGCATCTGCGCCCAGCTCGACGCCGAGGGCCCATTCCTCGAACTGGTCGAGAAATGGGTCCCCGAATTCGGCGGTTCTCAGGAAGCCGCTTCCTGAAGCTCACGCACCGAGGCGGTGGAGAACCGGTAGTCGTCGAGCGGGAAGTGCCGGTTCTCCCAATACATTTCGAGCTGGGTCGAGGGACGGAAGGCCGCGCCGTCGCCCTGGTAGTTGATGTAATAGGTGTTCGAGGTGACGCAGCCCTGGGTGAACAGGTGAGTCTTCTTGGCTCGCTTGTCCATTCGCGCGAAGTAGCGATCGTGCGGCTCCTGGCGTACTTCCACCCGCGTCGCACCCCGGCGGCGAGCTTCCTTGATCACTCGCGCGGCGTGCGCCGAGGTCGATTCGATCAGCGGGATATAGGAGCCGGGCGCGTACGCATAAGGCCCGACGATCAGGAAAGCGTTCGGGAACTTCGGCACCGAGACGCCCTGATACGCCTGGAATCGATTGGCGTCCCAGAACTCGCCCAGCTCCAGCCCGTCACGCCCGTAGATCGGGTAGGGCGGCGTGTAGCCCTTCTCCATGACCTTGAATCCGGTGGCGCACAACACCATATCGAAATCGCGTTCGCGCCCGTCGGCGCTCACGATGCCAGTGGGTGTGAAATGCTCGATCGCGTCGGTCACCAGATCCACATACGGTTGCGTGAACGTCTTGAAGTAGTTGTTGGAGATGGAAGGCCGTTTACAGCCGAAGCGATAGTCCGGCGTCAGTTTCCGACGCAACTCCGGGTCACGGACCTGGCTGAACAGATAGGCCTTCATGGCGGTCTCGGCCACCGCCATCCCCGCGGACGTGACGCGCGGATAGTTCGAGATGGCCAGCCCGGCCCCCAGCCCCGCATTCACACCCACATTCCCGACCAGCCGGATCGTGTGCTGCAGCGGCGCGAAGTTCAGCACCGCATTGGCCGCCGCCCCCATCGGGAAGTCCGGCTTCGGCCCGATCCAGATGGCCCGCCGCTGATAGACCGTCAGCTGTGAAACCTGTTTGGCCAGTTCGGGAATCACCTGCAGCGCCGTCGCGCCCGTCCCGATCACCGCCACCCGCTTGTCCCGGTAGTCATAGTCGTGATCCCACCGGGAACTGTGCATGATCTTGCCGGTGTATTTGTCGATCCCCGGAATATCCGGATTGTGCGGCTGCTCCAACCCGCCGACCGCACCGATGACATGGCGCGCGGTGAGCTCGGTCCCGTCCTCGAGCTCGATCCGCCACAGATCGTGCTCCTCGTCGAAAACACCCTTGACCGCACCGGCTCCAAGCCGCAGCTTGTCCCGCAGCCCCTGCTTGTCCACCACCTCCTCGGCATACCGCTGCAATTCCTCGCCGGGCGCGAAGAACCGCGACCACCGCGAGCGCGGCTGGAACGAGAAGTTGTACACCGGCGACGGAATATCCACCGCCACACCGGGATAGGTATTGGCCAGCCACGTCCCGCCGACCTTCGGCCATTTGTCGATGATCACGAAGTTCTCGACCCCGGCCCGGCGCAGCGCGACCCCCGCGCCGATCCCGCCGAGTCCGGCGCCGACAATCAAGACCTCGTAGCTTGGTAAGGGATGAGAACCATTGGTGGAGCTCATGACTGGTACCTCGTTCAGGATCGATCGGATTGGAGGGCGGAGGCATTCGCCTCCGCGATGACCTCCGGAAGTTGCTGCCGCCGCAGCTTGCCCGCGGTCGTGCGCGGCAGCTCGGGCACGAACACGATGTCGCGCGGCACCTTGTAATTGGCCAGCGTGGTCTTGATATGCCGCTGCAGCGCCCGCGCGGTGGTGCGCGACCCGGATTTCAACACCACGGCCGCCGCCAGCCGCTGCCCGAAATCCTCATCGGGCACCCCGATGGCCCCCGCGTCGGCGACCGCCGGATGCGCCAGCAGCGCCTCCTCGACCTCCTGCGGGAAGACGTTCTCGCCACCGGAGACGATCATGTCGTCCGAGCGGCCGTCGACGTACAGCCGGCCCTCGGCATCGAAATGCCCGAGATCGCCGGAGTCCATATGCTTTCCGACCATCTCCTTGGTACGGCCGTCGCTGTAGCCGTGGAACATGCTCGGGTTCTTGTTGACGATGCGGCCGGTGACTCCGACGGGCACTTCGCGGCCGTCGCCGTCGACAATGCGGATGTCCACGAGCCCGGTCGGCGGCCGCCCCACGGTGCCGGGCGCGGCCCGCAGATCCGCCGGGGTGGCGATGGTTCCGGCCCCGGTCTCGGTGGAGGCGTAGCCGTTGAACAGCACCTCCCCGAACTCGTCCAGGAAAGCCGTTGCCAGCCAGGGCGGCAGGGGAGCGGCCCCGCACACCACCATCTGGAGACTGTCGAGGTGATAGCCGCGCCGATCCCGGGGCGGCAGATCCATGATGCGCTTGAGCATGGTCGGCACCAGGCACGCGATGTGCACGCTGTGCCGCTCGATATCGGCGAGCACGGTTTCGGCGTCGAATCGCTCGTGCACCAGCGCCGTCGACCCGAGCAGGAACGCCGCGGCCAGCGCCAGGAACCCATAGGTGTGATGCAGCGGCGGCGCGATGACCATGGGCCGCCCGAGCCGCGGAATCGGCTGCACCCGAGCAAGGTCCTCGAGCGCCAGCACCATGCGCGGATTCAGCCCGGCCAGCATGGGCCCGGCCGCACCCAGCCCCAACTGCCGCGGCGCACCCTTCGGTACTCCGGTGGTGCCGCCGGTGAGCAGAATGATCGACCCGCCGGACGCGGGCTCGCGCACCGGCGGCCCGCCCGCCGCGACGAGTTCCGCCAC
>NZ_BAAFGR010000312.1:0-4679 GCF_041154655.1 Nocardia sp. JMUB6875 | reverse complement strand
GGCGAGGTGGGGGGAATGGGCTGGTCGGGTGGGGTACTCTGCGTTCGGCTGTACCGCTCGATTTCCATTCACGGGACGACAAGGACGGTACTTTCATGATTTTTCATACGCGACGCTGGATCAAGCCGCAGGATTTGAATCCGAATGGCTCGTTGTTCGGCGGGACGTTGCTGGCCTGGCTGGATGAGGAGGCCGCGATCTATGCGGCCGGGCAGTTGAACAATTCGCGGTTGGTCACGAAGTTCATCTCGGAGATCAACTTCATCAGTCCGGTTCGGATGGGTGATGTCATCGAGCTGGGGGTCGTGGTGCGCGAATTCGGTCGCACGTCGATCACTTTGGGCTGCGAGGTACGTAACAAGGGGACCGGGCAGCCGGTGCTCACCATCGAGAAGATCGTGTTCGTGAATCTGGACGAGCTCGGGGTTGCGGCCCCGCACGGTCGGGCCGAGGTCACCGAGACGCAGATGGTGTATCGGCAGCCGCTGATCGAGGCGAACCCCGGCGAGCTGCCGATGGCCACCCCGCCCACTCATGCTCGTCCACCGGTCGCCCGGCCACGCGTCGCGCCGGTCGGCGGCCCGGGCGCGTAGTCGAATCAGGCGCTGATCTTGCCCGCGGGTTCGGAAGTCGATGCGGGCAGCGGTTCCCGGGTGCGCATGGCGGCCCACAGCGCGGCGGTCGCGGCGGTGCACGCCGCCGCACCGCCGACATGCACCGCGACCAGCGCGGCCGGCACATGCGTGAAGTACTGGACGATGCCGACCAGCGCCTGGGAACCCACCAGCGCGAGCACCAGGATCAGCCGGTTGCGGATGCTCTTGTTCATGCCCACCGCGGCCAGCCCGCAGGCCAGCCCGACCAGCAGCGCCAGATACGCGACCAGCAGTTCGGCGTGCAGGTGGACCAGCGTCACGATCTCGACCTGCAGCCGCTCGACCGGCTTCTCGAGGCTCTTGTCACCGGCATGCGGTCCCGCCCCGGTCACCAGCGTGCCCGCGATGAGCGTCGCGGTGAGCGCGATTCCGCTCAACACGGTCAGCAGCCGCAGCGGCTTGGGCACCTGCACGGTGTCGATGCCGTCATCGGGCTCCCCGACCTTCGACCACAGCAGCGTCGCCAGCCACACCATCAGCATCGAGGCGAGCAGATGCACCGCGACCGTCCACCACAGCAGTCCGGTGCGCACAGTGATGCCGCCGATGATCGCCTGCAGGACCGTGCCGCCGGGCATGAGCCACGCGTACACCAGCACCTCGCGCCGCCGCCGCGCCCGCGTCACCGCGAGCACGATCGCCGCCGCGGCGAGGCTGACCACGAAAGTCAGCATGCGATTGCTGAATTCGACCACCTGATGCAGCACCGGCACCTCGGCCACCGTGGTCGGCACGAAACTGCCGGGGAAACACTGCGGCCAGGTGGGGCAGCCCAGACCCGAGGCGGTGACGCGGACGACCGCGCCGGTCACCGAGATTCCGGCCTGGGTGAGGATGACCAGGAGCGCGATGAGTCGCTGCACCCGCAGGGAAGGCATCGGGAACAGATCGGCAAGTCGCTGGAAGGCGCGAGTCAGCACGCACCGATGGTAGCCGGGACGCATTTCGCCCCGTCAACCGCCCTACTACAAGGTGTCGTTAAACACCCGGCGGCAAGGGATCTTTCGCGTCAATCGAACTTGAAGAAGCGGGTGGCCAGCCACCCGGCCAGCCCGCCCCATCCGGCCAGCACCGCGATGCCGTACCAGTCGATGCTGGTCCGCATCGCCTGTTCCAGGCATTCCGAGAGCGCTCCCGACGGGATGATTCGCGCGATCAGGCTGACCGCGTGCGGTAGGTCATCGGACATGAACACCAGGCTCGCGGTCCCCAGCATCACGAACCACAGGATGTTGGCCAGCGCCAGCACCACTTCGGCCTTGAGCGTCCCGCCCAGCAGCAACCCCAGCGCCGCGAATGTCGCGGTCCCCAGCGCGATCACCACCGCGCCCAGCGCCAGCCCGCCCAGCGACGGCCGCCACCCGAGCGCGAATCCGATGGCCCCCAGCAGAATCGACTGCAGCACCACCACGATCAGCACCGCCGAGCACTTGCCCGCGACAATGCCCCACCGCGGCAAGGGCGTCGCCCCCAGCCGCTTCAACGCCCCGTAGCGCCGATCGAACCCGACCGCGATGGCCTGCCCGGTGAACGCGGTGGACATGATCGCCACCATCATCACCGCGGGCACCACTCGGTCGACCCGGTGCTCGCCCAATCCGCTCATCGGCAGCAGCGTCAACCCGATCAGCAGCGTGATCGGAATGAACATGGTCAGCAGCAGCTGTTCCCCGTTGCGCAGCAACAGGATCAGCTCCATGCGCGTCTGCGCCGCCAGCATTTTCGCGCGCGTGGTCGGCTGCGGCGCGGGGGAGAAGGTGCCCGCCGCGAATCGGTTCACGGTCTCGCTCACCCTCGGATCTCCCGTCCGGTCAGTTCGAGGAACACGTCTTCCAGGCGGCGCTGGTCGATGCGAATGTCGGTGGGCAGCACGTCGATCCGCGCGCACCAGGCGGTCATGGTGGCCAGCACCTGCGGGGTGATATCGCCCTGCAGCAGATATGAGCCCGGCGCGGTCTCGCGCGGCGAGAACCCTTCCGGCAGAGCGGCTTCCAGCAGGGTGAGATCCAGTTTGGGTGGCGCGGTGAAGGCCAGCCGCCCCTCGGCTCCGTGCGAGGTGACCTCGGCGGGCGTGCCCTGGGCGACCACGCGCCCGTGGTCGATGATGACCAGCTGGTCGGCCAGCTGCTCGGCCTCGTCCATCATGTGCGTGGTGAGCAGCACGCTGACCCCGTCGCGGCGCAGCGCGTCGATGAGCTCCCACACCAGATGCCGTGCCTGCGCGTCCAATCCGGCGGTCGGCTCGTCCAGGAACACGATCTCGGGGCGTCCGACCAGTGCGCACGCCAGCGCCAGCCGCTGCTGCTGACCACCCGAGAGCCGCCGATACGGCGTCCGCCGAGCGTCTTTCAGCCCGAGCGTGTCCAGTAGCCAAGCGGGATCGAGGGGATTGGCCGAATACGACGCCACCAGATCGAGCATCTCCCCGGCCTTGGATCCCGGATATGCCCCGCCGCCCTGCAGCATCACCCCGATGCGCGGCCGCAGCTGATCGGAATCGGCGATCGGATCCAGGCCCAGCACCCGCACACTCCCGGCGTCGGGAGTCACGAAGCCCTCGCACATTTCGGTGGTGGTGGTCTTGCCCGCCCCGTTGGGCCCGAGCAGCGCCAGCACCTGCGCGCGTTCGATATCGAAGCTGATGCCGTCCACCGCGGTGGTCTCGCCGTAGCGTTTCACGACGCCGTCGACACGTACGGCGGGTCCGGAGGCAACGGTCACGAGGAGACACCGTAGGGCGTGGGCTGTTGTGACGGAGCCGACACCCCCGGCTGATTGCGCCACGGCAGCACATTTCGGGTCGCGAAGATGAACAGCAGCGCGATCAGAACGGTCGCCACCGCCGACTCGATGATCTGGAAAACCTCGAAGTCCGCGCCGCGCGGCATCACCAGCACGCTCACCACGACGGAGATGACCACCGCCGGCACCCGGAACGCCGGGCGGTTGGCCCACGCCGCCAGCGGGACGATGGCCCACAGCAGATACCAGGGCTGCACCACCGGGAACAGCAGCACCAGCGCGCACAGGCCCACGCCCATGGCGCCGACCGGCAGCAGTCGCCCGGTCCAGGTGGCGATGAGCATGCGCAGAATGATCAGTGCCGCCACGATTTCGGCCAAAGGCCGGGTGATGTCGAGCAGGGCCGTGGTGTGGTCGCCGAGCCCGAGCAGCACGCCGCCGAACCCGGTGATGATCCCGACCGCGGTCGGCAGCGACAGATAGCTGCGCACCTCGGTCGCGGTGCCGACGGTATTGACCCACCCGAACCCGAGCCCGCTGGCCGTACTGATCGACAGCGTCACCACGATCGCGATCGCCCCGAGCAATCCGGCCGAATACACGATGCCGCGGAACCCGTGCCCCCATCGCCGCGCCAGCGCCATGCCGACGAACCCGAGCGCGATGATCGAGGTGATCTTGATGGCCGAGGACATCGTGATGACCACGGCCCCGAAAACCAGCAGCGCCCAAGCCCGCCGATCGAAGGGATGGGTGTCGTCGATGGCCCGCAGGCAGAACTCCGTGCCCGCCAGCATCAGCCCGAGCATGATCGCGTCATTGTGCACACCGCCGACCAGGTGGAACAGCACCAGCGGATTGGCCGCGCCCAGCCACAGCGCGCTCACCGGCGCGACACCGCAGCGCCGCGACAGCCGCGGCAGCGCCCACACGATCAACGCCACGCCCGACAGCGCCAGCAGCCGGTGCAGCCACACTCCGGCAATGATGTTGTCGCCGGTGATCGCCGAGATGCCCCGGCCCATCCACAGGAACAGCGGCCCGTACGGCGCGGCCGTGGCCCGCCAGATATTGGGCACGTTATTGGTCAGCACATTGTCGAGCCCGAGCCCCTGCACCGGCCCGATCGCGTACGGGTCCAGCCCGCGCGCCGAGATCTCGCTCTGCGCCAGATACGAGTACACGTCATTGCTGAACATCGGCGGCGCGACGCTGAGCGGCAGGATCCACAGCAGCAGCGTGCGATCCATCTGTGAGCGGCTGAGCCGATGCCGCGGATTC
>NZ_BAAFGR010000311.1:0-4788 GCF_041154655.1 Nocardia sp. JMUB6875 | reverse complement strand
GCGGCGGGCGGGCCGATGTCCGCCGCCACGCGAGACAAGGGGAACCGGGTGACCAGTAGTCAGACCATCGCAGCACGTCAGCGCTTTTTCGGGGAGGCGGCGGTGGATCCGGGTACCGGGGCGGTGCGCGAGGATCAGGTGCTCGTGTCGTGGTTCGGGTGTGCGAGTTTCGCGGTTGCCATGGGCGGGGTGGTGTTCCTGCTCGATGCGTGGGTGCCGCGCGGGGTGACGTCCGGGTACGTACCGACCAGTCCTGAGGAGGTGGCGGCGCTGAAGCCGGTGGCGATCTTCATCGGGCACGGGCATTTCGATCATGCCGCCGACGCGGGGGCGATCGCGCGGGCCAGCGGGGCGGTGGTGCACGGGACGGCGGAGCATTGCGCGACGGCGCGTAAGCAGGTCGGTGGGGCCGAATTGGCTTGTAAGGAGCTGGGTTCCGTCGCATCGGCACCTGGTGATCGCTACGATTTCGAGCTTGCTCCCGGCATCGCGGTGACCGCTGTCCGCCACCTGCACTCGGCGCGTACGCCCCGGCACGAGGGGCCGGATGCGTCGACTCCGGTGCGGCCGCGGCCGTGTCTGGGCGATATCCGTTCGTACCCACCACATCTGGGTGATGCCGGCCATCTGGCGCGTAATCTCCTCGCGCCGGAGGGCGGGGTATTGCTGTACCAGTTCCGGGTCGGTGACTTCGTTCTGACCTGGCATGATTCGACCGGTCCGCTGCTGGACAACGCTCCGCAGGTCCTGGACGTGTTGCGCGGGCTGCCCGCTTCCGATGTGCATATCGGCGCGGTGCAGGGGTTCAATCAGTTCACGAATGGCTTGCGGGATCCGCGCAGTTATGTCGAGGCGTTGCGGCCGAAGGTGTTCGTGCCCAACCACCATGACAATTGGCTGCCGTTGATGACGGCGCGCGGGGAGGCGTTCCGCACGCCTGTGCACGAGGAGCTGGCGCGGATTCCCGAGACGCAACGTCCGGAGATCCGGATGCTGCTGGACCGCGACGACTATCTGGCTCCCGGTCGGCTGGCCTTCGATCTCGTCTGATCCCCGACGGCGTCACACCGTCATGCCCGGCCCGACTTCGGGAACCACATCGCGGGCGGTGAGTTCCTTTCCGCACGAATCACATTCGAGATGCACGTGGGCTTCGCCCGGGCAGTCGCGGTGGCGGTAGTAGACGGGCGGGCCTTGGGGCGCCATGTACTCGTCGCCCCAGTCGCGGAAGGCCATGAGGATCGGGTACACGTCGTGCCCCTTGGCGGTGAGCCGGTATTCCTCGTAGGTGCCGCTCTCCGTCGGCTGCTTGGTCAGGATCTGGTGCTCCACCAGGCGATCCAGACGGTCCTGCAGCCGCCCCTTCGAGATCCCCAGATACGCCTGGAATCCGTTGAACCGGCGCACGCCGGAGAACGCCGCCTTCAGGATCAGCAGTGTCCACCGGTCGCCGAAGACGACCAGTGCCCGGGTGATCGAGCACGGTTCCTCCGAGAGCTCCTCGTACCGCATCTTCCAATCCTACCCATCTGGTCCTAATATGAGACCAGTTTGGATTCGGTCTCGAAATGGGACCACATTCGGAGGGGTGACGTATGTCCGATCGCTATGCCGCACTGGAATCACTGCTGGCCGACCGCTACACGTGCCGAGCCTTCCGCCCGGATCCGGTGCCGCGCACGGACATCGAGGCGATCCTGCGGCTGGCGCAGCGCACGCCGTCCTGGTGCAATACCCAGCCGTGGCAGGTGGCGATCACCGAGGATCCGGCGGCCACCGACCGGTTCCGCAAGGCGCTGCTGGATCATCTGGGTGGCGCGTCGATCGCGACGGACATCCCGTTCCCCGCGGCCTACGAGGGCGTCTATCGCGACCGGCGGCGCGAATGCGGCGCGGCGCTGTACACCGCCGTCGGCGTGGCACGCGAGGACAAGGCCGGTGCGTTTCGCCAGACGATGCGCAATTTCGAGCTTTTCGACGCGCCGCACGTCGCGATCCTCACCACCGAGGCGGATCTGGGGACGTACGGCGCGGTCGATTGCGGGCTGTATCTGACGTCGTTCCTGCTGGCGGCGCAGAGCCTCGGGGTGGCCACGGCCCCGCAGGCCGCGCTCGCGACCTACTCGCCGTTCCTGCGCGAATACTTCGGCCTGCCCGCGAATCGCCAGGTGATCGCCGGTGTGTCGTTCGGATATCCCGAAACCGAGCACGCCGCCAACAGTTTCCGGACCAGCCGGGCCGATCTCGACCAGGTGGTCACCTGGCATTCCTGAGGTTCAGCGGAAGCGGAGAACCATTGTGATGCTGGTGGTTCCGGCCAGGTTGGTCATCTCGGAGTCGTCTACGTCGACGAAGCCGAGGCGTCGATAGAGCCGGTACGCCGGATTCCCGTGTCGCACACTCAAACAGACGGCGTCGTACTTGTCGCGAGCGGCCTCGAGCAGGGCGGTCATCAAGGCCGTGCCGAGCCCGGTGCCACGGCTCTCAGGCGCGACACCGATTGCCAGTTCCGGAGTGTCGGCATCGATGTAGCCGTAGGCCGGATCCGCCGGGCCGAACAACCGCAGCCACGCGGCGCCCAGCGGGACACCGTCGAAGCCGCCGACCACACCGAGATCGCCCGGGGCACCCCAACCTTCGACGTAGTGCGCGAGCTTGGGTACGTCACGCAACTGGTCCGGGGAATCGATCCCGTTCTCGTGCGCATAGGACGCCTCGTAGAGCATGGCCCACAGGAGCTTCTCGTCGGCGATCTCGGCAGGTCTGACGAACATGGGGATCAGCCGATCACGAATTCCGCCGATGTTCCAGTGAATTCCCGGATGGTTCCGGCGGCGTCGCGGCTGTTACCGGTGTAGCTGATGCGGTAGCGGCCCGAGGCGTTGTCCGGAACCGTCCACAGGATGCGAATGGTCGAGGCGGCCGACTGACCGTCCGGGCGGGACCAGTGCAGTTCGGTGCACCAGTCGTTGTCGTCGTAGACGCGCCGCCAGCCGCCACCGGATGACTGCTGAACCTCGAAGTAGGTGCCGTCGAGGCGGAAGTCATTGTTCGGGTGGGCGCCCACGAATTCCACCGAAACCGTTTGCCCCGCCGCATAGTTCGAGTCGGGCTGCGTGAGTACGTCACCGAAGGCGCGCCCGGCATGCGGCACATCCGCGGGAACGGCGGGCACGAAGTTCGGCTGCAGCCCGAAGTTCCAGTCCAACGGAGCAGGCCCGCGCCCGAGATCCACCCGCGCCGCCAAAGCCTTTGCCAGCCGGTCGAATTCCTGCATGTGCGCCGACAGCGTCCAACGGCCGTAAAGGGTTTCACCACCCTCGTACTGCTGAACCGCGTACTCCTCGGGCGTGGTCACATAGCCGTTGTAGCCATTGGAGTACCCCTGCACCAACACATTCTCGATCGGCACATTGAGCGCCCGCGACACGATCCGCCGAATCCGCAACCCCGACACCACCGTGTACTCCGACGGCCCCGACGCCAACACCAGATCCCCGATCCGCATCAACTGCAACGCCACCACCTGCGGCACCCACGGCCGCGGCGGCAACACCCCCAGCGGAGCCAGAATCAGCTTGGGCGCCTGCACATCCCGCATCCAGTCCTCGATCGGCGAGTTCAACCCGCCGAGCGCCGCCACCATCGGATTGGAGTCACCCTCCTGCAGGAACGACAACTGCGAGTTCCAGTTGTCCTCGGTACTGGTAGCCATCGCGGCCGCACCCATCATGGCCGGCGAGGTGCGGGCAGGCTTGCCATCCGGCGTGTAATCACCGTCGATAGCGGTATCGGCCAGATTCACGTAATGCACCACCGAGTCCACCCCGGCACTGCTCATCGGTGTCGCAGCATCGAAAGCCTTTCGCCCCGCCTGATATTGGCGCTCACCGATCAGAGCACAGTTCGTCCGATTGTCCTCGGTCGGCCCCGACGGATGCATCGGCCGAATCCAGAGGTTCGGAGTCATATCCCCCGGATTGGTCTGCGGGAAAGCGGCCACGAACGAGGGCGGGCCATCCAGATGCCGCACCCCCATCTCGTCATGCTCCCAGCGGTAACTGGCGTACCCCTTGTTGTCCGCCGAGATGAGCGTGTTCCGATCCGTCAGCGAGGTGCCATGCGTAGCGAACCAGGTAATCGCCCCAACATCCTTGCCCCCCTTGCTGAATCGCAACACGGTGACCTGCGGATCAATGGCATCCGGAAACTCGGCCTTGTCCTCGATGGGATTCGCCTCGAACGCAACCCGAGACCTGTTCGCACTGGCATCGTGCAACTCCCCCCGCCCGAGCCTGATCGACCCCGGCCCGAGGTTCTCATGAGCGTTGACGATCGCCTTGACGATCCCACTCACCTCGGCGTCATACGAATTCTGCTGAAACCCCATGGCCGCAAGCGAATACGCGTATTCCCGCGCCGTTCCACCGCACGAGTTGTGATTGTGCGTGGCGTTGATATTGACGTTCCGCTCGGTGTACAGACCGCCGAACCGCTGCTGCAGCTGCTGCATGACAACCAGGTGCACCGACTGAAAAAGGCAAGCATTGTCCGTATTCACGAACGCAACCCGATCCCCCGTAGCCTGATCCACCACGATGTAGGCCCGCGCATAACACCGCGAAAGCAACCCGGTAGTGACCTGATCAGCCTCCGAGTACCCCATCATCCCCTGCCCCGCAGGCGCCCCGGTGATATCCGCGATCCCCACCCCGACGAGATAATCCTGCCCGGCGGCTCGATGCCTGATGGGCTGCGCCCCAACCACACTCGCCCCAACCACAGCGC
>NZ_BAAFGR010000310.1:0-4822 GCF_041154655.1 Nocardia sp. JMUB6875 | reverse complement strand
CGTCCACCCCGAAGGCATCTACTTTGCCCTCCAACACTATTCACAACTCTTCCCCAACAAACCCCTGTGGATAGTCGAGAACGGCATCCCCACCAATAACGCCACCCTTCGCCCCGACGGCTACACCCGCTCCGCCCATCTCCGCGACACGGTGTACTGGCTCCAACGAGCCAAATCCGACGGCATGAACGTAATCGGCTACAACTACTGGAGCCTCACCGACAACTACGAATGGTCCTCCTACACCCCCCGCTTCGGCCTCTACACAGTCAACGCCCTAACCGACCCAACCTTGACCCGAACCCCCACAGACGCAGTCCCCACCTACCAAGAAATCATCGCCGCCAACGGCCTTCCGCCCAACTACCTCCCATCCCGGGCCCCCACCGACTGCGACCTGGTAGACCCCCCCGCCAGCTGCGCCACCCCGGTCACCGCCCCCTGACTCAGCCCAACTCGCCGGTGGCGAACGAACAAATGTTCGTCACCGGCGAGTCGTTGTCGGGATCGGTCTAACCTCGACGGCGTTGGTAGCGGTTCTTCGATATCAGCTGCGAATCAGGGGGTGTTTGCCTTGGCGATGCCAGTACCAGAGCTGGACAATTCGACTATGCACGTGCCCGCCTCCGATCGCTGGACCGCCGCCGATCTCGATCATCTCCCCGAGAACGGACTCAGGTACGAGGTCCTGAATGGTCAGCTCATCGTGAACGCCGCCCCGAAACCGATACACCAACGGTTCGTACAGGTGCTGGGACGCATTCTCGAACTAGCGATGCCCGACGGGGATTCGATGATGCTCGGCGTCGGGGTGCTGATCGGCGACGATGAGCCGATTCCGGACATCACGGTCTGCACGGGACCCGTCGGGTGGGATGACCGTGGGATACCGGCCACGCAGGTCAAGCTGGTCGTGGAGGTGGTTTCCCGGTCGACCGCCGTCATGGACCGGCGAGTCAAGCCGGAACTCTACGCCGATGCCGGTATCCCGAATTACTGGCGAATCGAAACCAGCCGCTTCAAGGGACAGCTGCCCACCGAGGAACTGCCGGTCATATTCGCCTACACCCTCGGCAACGATGGCGAGTACAAGGAGATCCATCGCTGTGCCGCAGGCAAAGAAGCAAACCTGACCACCCCATTCGACGTCACCCTGGACCCCGCAACTTTGCTGCCCTAGCCGAATCGCGCGCTGCGGACAGGCGCTACCGGCTACCCGTCCGGTACCGAAAGGAGTGGGAGGAACTCGTGGCCATGGCAATCGAGAACTACCACTGGGACAGATCCTGGCCAGCACCCGACACGTCGTGAACTTCAGATAGCCCGGCGCGTGGCGAGGAGTTCGGTCCAGCGGCGGAGGAGCAGGGCGGTGTAGGCGGGGGCCGGGATGGTGTAAGCACCCAAGGCGTAGGCGTCGTTTACTTCTATGAGGGCTGTTTCGCCTGTTTTCAGGATGCCGAAGTCGATGGCGTAGGCGGCGGGGGCGGGGCCGTTGTGGTGGTAGGTGGATATTGCGGATTCGATGACGGTCAGGTCTGGGAGGAGGGTGGGGTCACCGTCGTAGTGATCGACCGAGATAACTCGGTGGTCAGATACGTAGATTCGGTATTCGGAGAGCCAGGAGACCGGTTCGGAACACCAAACTCGTTGGCGGCGACTGGTATTGCCCAGGGCGGCGATATCTCGCTCCGAGTAGAACATCGCGCCGGGGAAGCCCTTGCGCCGATCCGCTGGCTTGATGAAAATTGGCGGTAGGGAGCCGATTTCGAATTGCTGTTCGACATCGGCCAGAGTGGAGATCCAAACCTTCCGGTACATGAATCCGCGTAGGCAGTCCGGATAGTCGTCGGGATTGGGTATCGGGATCCCCAACTGACGCATGGCCCCGTGCATCGCGTCCATGTCGCCCGCGATGAACGTGTCCGGCCCGAGTGGCAACTCGCGGCGGTGGACGCGTTTGATCGTGTAATGCCGGATCGGAATACCGCGCTGCGCAAGGCCTTCCGACAGCAGACCCTCCTCGTGGCGCATCGGACCTTTTCCGGAGTACTGGAGGAACGCGGTGGTGATCATGGCCCCACCATGATGCACCGCTGACCACCCGAGGTGGATGTTCAGCGATCACTGGGCGATGTCGACACCGTAGCCGCGGGCCAATGCGGCCAGGTCGGAGGTGTAGCCCTGGCCGACCGCGCGCAATCGCCAGCTGGTGCCGCGCAGATAGATCTCTGCGAGTACGAGGGTCCGTTCTTCGGTTGCGGCGTCGAGGGCCGAGCGCGCGAAGGGTCCGGCTTCCGTGCCCGGTTCGCTTTCGATCTCGATGGCTCCCAGGTCACCGAAGGTGAATGCATCGCCGTCGATTGCGGCCGCGACAACGATGCGCTGACAGTATTCGGGCACCGAATCGAGATCGATGGTGATGGATTGTTCGCTCGGTCCGTCGACGGTCAGTCGGGCGCCGTGGGTTTCGGGCTGGTTGTAGAAGATGAAGTCTTCGTCGGTCGTCACTCGCTCGGTGTTGTCCAGTAGGAAAGCCACCACATCGACCTCTGCCGGCACGCTCTGCCGCCAGGAAGCGCGTAGCGTCCATTCGCAGCCATGCTCGACGATGGGGAGGTTGATGACTTGCCCCTGGGCGAGAACCCGTGCATCCATTGTGGACTCGGCGCTGACCGTCGTGCTCTGTCCCGCGGCACCTGCCTCTTCTCCGAGAATTTCCAGGCCGTGAACCGGAAGGCCGAGTTCGGCCGCCTTCTTGCTTCTGGGGTCGTTCTCTGCGCCGGGAAGTGCGAGTACGTCGGTCACACTTGCCGACATGTTCACGGCGGCCGAGCCGCCTAGTTCCACTATGCGCTTGCGTATTTCGGTCGCCTGCCGATGGACGCCGCCGAGCACGAGGATGCGGCGACCGCTCAATGGTCCGACCGTGCTGCGGGCCCGCTGTGGGGATGCCTTGGTAGATAGCGGATCCGGCTGTGGCGGTGTACCTTTCGGCCTGCCGGGCGCGACATTGTTCAGCATCTCCAGGAATCGAGCCTCGCTCACGATCGGTGTCCCGAAGTCGCGGGCATTCACCACCTTGGCCGAAGTCGAACACGGGTCGTTGGCTACGAGCAGGCTGGTGCGCCGACTGACGGCGCCGGTGACATCGAGACCGACGGCTTCCGCGCGATCCACCAGCTCATTCCGATCGGTACGGGTATCGCCACTCACCGCGACCTTCATGCCTTGTACGAGGCCACGGCTTTCCTCGAACGTCCCGGCATACGTGTATCTGCACGGTGTTTTCGCTTTGCCACGCCAGAGGTGTCGGTTGGCGTCCTTCGGCGGACATTGCAGCAAGGGTGGTGCCACCCCGAGCCGAAGGGCATCCGAGATCAACCGACGCAATACACCCGCCAGTACCCGGGTGTCGTCGAGCGCGTCATGGGCCTGCCGCTGCCGAACCCCGTAGTAGGCCGCGAGGGTGCCGAGGCGGTAATCCGGCGTGGGCAGTGCCACTCGTCGCGCGAGCGTCAGTGTGCAAAGCCGTTGGGACACAGGTAGAACAGTCCCGGCGCGCCGGAATTCTCCGGCCAGGAAGTCGTAATCGAATCGGGCGTTGTGCGCAACCATCACGCGTCCGGCCAGGAACCCGGAAAGCTGCTCGTGGATTTGCTCGAATCTTGGTGAGCCGCGAAGTTTCCGCGTGGTCAATCCGTGGATATGCACCGGTCCCGGATCGCACCCTGGATCGAGCAACGTGTGAAATTCCCGGGCGACCTCCCCATCGCGATCGAGTTCGATCGCTGCGACGGACAGCACCCGGTCGGCCCCGGCGCTCAGTCCTGAAGTCTCCACGTCCACAACCGTGAACCCCGTACCCGTGGTCCCGCCGCTCATCGTCGAATTCCCCTGCATGGGCAACACATCGGCGTTCGATCCCCGTACGTTGCACTCCGATGTCCGAATTGCGTTGCAAGTCAGAATCGTTCAGCCACAGAGGATTCGGTACCTCTCAGAGATCCTCATTCCGAAGCGCCTCGAGGTCGCCGGTCCATGTGGGGGTGCGGCGGTCGAGGTAGGCGCGGACGCCTTCCTTGGCGTCGGGGTGGGACATGAGGGTGTGGTGGAGGGCGGTTTCGGCGGTGCCGGTGGCTGTGGCGTCGCGTTCGAAGGTGGACCACAGGAGTTGTT
This sequence comes from Nocardia sp. JMUB6875, assembly GCF_041154655.1. NCBI lineage: Bacteria > Bacillati > Actinomycetota > Actinomycetes > Mycobacteriales > Nocardiaceae > Nocardia > Nocardia sp. JMUB6875. The sequence continues at coordinate 646 of NZ_BAAFGR010000310.1, read as the reverse complement.
TGGCGGCGGCTATCGAGAGGGGGGCGGTGTTGGTGGCGATATCGCGGGCCAGGGTTCGAGCGGCTTCGAGGACCTGGTCGGCGGGGAGGGATTGGGTTGCGAGGCCCCATTGTTCGGCTTGGTGGCCGGTGAAAGTGCCTCCGGTGAGGAGGAGTTGGGCGGCTCGGGAGATGCCTATGAGGCGGGGGAGGGTCCAGTGGGAGTAGGCGTCGGGGAGGATGCCTCGGCGGACTTGGGGGATGGCGTATTTGGCGTCGGTGGACATGATGCGGAGGTCGCATTGGAGGGCGAGGGTTAGGCCTATGCCTATGGCGTGGCCGTTTACGGCGGCGAGGACCGGTTTGCGGAGGCGCCAGGCGGGCGGGTTGACGCCTGCGGCGCTGAAATCGGTTGCGGGAGTGGTGAAGGTGGCGTCGCCGGGGGTGAGGTCGGCGCCGGCGCAGAAGGCGGGTGGGGTGCCGGTGAGGATGATTACGCGGACCTCGGGGTCGGCGTCGCAGGTGCGGTAGGCGTGGGAGAGTTCGGTGCCCATTTCTTTGGTGAAGGCGTTGCGGTGGGCGGGGCGGTCGAGGGTGATGGTCGCGATGCCGTCGGAGACTTCGAGGTTCAGGGTTCGGTAGGTCATCGGGCGTCCCGGGTGCGGAGG
>NZ_BAAFGR010000309.1:0-4902 GCF_041154655.1 Nocardia sp. JMUB6875 | reverse complement strand
GGGGTGACGGATCCTCCGGCGCGGGGGCTGCCTCGCCGGCGGGCGCGGCGGTTCGACGGTGCCTGCGCGAATTCCACCAGCCGCGGATCTGGGAGAGGCGGGTGGCTCGGGCAGGCCAGAACTCTTGGACGCTGGCATTGAATTCGGCACCCAGGATGATCGCGAAGGCCAAGAAGAACGTGAACAGCAGGAATGCGATGGGGGCGGCCAAGGCGCCGTAGGAGATTCCGGTCTTGGTGATCCAGGTCAGGTAGCGGCGCAGGCCCTCGCTGGCGGCCATGAAGAACACACCCGCGACCAGAGCGCCGCCGAAGAGGCGGTGCCAGGGGAGGGTGCGGTGCAGGGCCATTTTGTAGAGGAAGGTCAGGCCGACGATCAGGAGCAGGCCGGTGCCGGGGTAGTAGAACGTGTCGATCAGGCGCAGCCCGGGTTCGCGCCAGGCGTGGGGGAGGACGCGGCCGACGATGGTCGGGCCCAGCGCGATCAGGGGCAGGATCAGGACGGCGATCAGCAGGAAGCCGACGTAGAGCAGCAGGGCGAAGATGCGCTGCCAGACCGGGTGGCGGGCCGTGGCCTGACCGTGCGCGGCGGTGATGGCGTCGACGAAGGTGGCCATGGCCGAGGAGCCGGCCCACAGCGACAGCACGAAGCCGACCGAGACCACACCGCCGTGGCCGCGCTGCAGGACGTCGTTGACCGTCGGCTGCACCAGGGAGTCGACCACGCTGGGGCTGAACGCCTTCCGCGCGAAGCTCACGATCTTGGACTGCACGATGCTCACCGTGTTCGGGCCGAACCAGTGCCCGACATAGCCGAGGCTGCCGAGCAGTCCGAGCAGCAGCGGTGCCAGCGACAGCGTCTGCCAGAAGGCGGCCGCGGCCGATTTGTTGAAGATCGAATCGTCCCAGGCCTTCACCGCGACGTGCACGACGAGTTGCCGGATGCGCCCCCACCGGGTGGCGGCGAGCACGACGGGCGTTGCGGGCGCGGGCGCGTCGGCGTGTTGCGGAGAGTCGTCGGGCGCGTTCATCGTGGCCTAAGCATCGCCTACCAGCGGTTCGAATGGGAGCGGACCCGCAATGTGTCGTGGCGCACTCGAAGGGGCTGTGTCGGATTGGAAAGCTGTCGGGTTCGATCGCTACTCTCTACCGAGTGACTTCGGGTGGTGGCGGTTCGTTACGTGCATGGCAGCGCAGGGCACTAACCAAGTATCTGACGACCAAGCCACGCGATTTTCTTGCCGTTGCGACTCCGGGCGCCGGTAAGACGACCTTCGCGTTGCGGGTGGCTGCCGAGTTGTTGAACGACCGCACGGTCGATCAGGTGACGGTGGTAGCGCCCACCGAGCACCTCAAGCACCAGTGGGCGGCCTCGGCCGCGCGCAACGGGATTCAGCTGGACTCGAACTTCTCGAACTCGACCGGCTCCACGTCCTCGGACTACCACGGTGTCGTGGTGACGTACGCGCAGATCGCGTCGCACCCGTTCAAGCACCGGGTGCGGACCGAGAACCGCAAGACGCTGGTGATCATGGACGAGATCCATCACGCCGGTGACGCCAAGAGCTGGGGCGAGGCCGTCGAGGAGGCGTTCAGCGACGCCACCCGCCGCCTGCACCTGACCGGTACCCCGTTCCGCAGCGACGATTCGAAGATCCCGTTCATCACCTACGAGGTCGACGAGTCCGGTTTCGAGAAGTCGAAGGCCGACCACACCTACGGCTACTCCGAGGCGCTCGCCGACGGCGTCGTCAGACCGGTGGTGTTCCTCGCCTATTCCGGTGAGGCGCACTGGCGCGACAGCGCGGGCGAGGAGTACTCGGCCCGGCTCGGCGAACCCCTCAACGCGGAACAGACCGCGCGCGCCTGGCGCACCGCTCTCGATCCCGCGGGCGACTGGATGTCGAAGGTGCTGCAGGCGGCCGACACCCGCCTGCGGCAGCTGCGCGCCACCGGCATGCCCGACGCGGGCGGCCTGGTGATCGCCACCGACCAGGACAAGGCGCGCGACTACGCCGAACTGCTGGAACACATCTCGGGCACCAAACCGACCATCGTGCTCTCCGATGACCCGGACTCCTCCAACCGCATCGGCGAGTTCAGCAACAACACCGATCCGTGGATGGTCGCGGTGCGCATGGTGTCCGAGGGCGTCGACGTGCCGCGCCTGGCCGTCGGTGTCTACGCGACCAGCGCCTCGACCCCGCTGTACTTCGCGCAGGCCATCGGCCGCTTCGTGCGTGCCCGCAAGGCCGGTGAGACCGCCAGCGTCTTCCTGCCCTCGGTGCCGGTGCTCCTGGATCTGGCCGCCCAGCTGGAGTTGCAGCGCGACCACGTCATCGGCAAGCCGCACCGCGAGGCCAACGCGCTCGAGGACGAACTGCTCATCGACGCCAACAGGCAGAAGGACGAACCGGGCGAGGAGGAGAAGAAGTTCATCGCCCTGGCCGCCGACGCCGAGCTCGACCAGGTCATCTACGACGGCGACTCCTTCGGCACCGCCACCTTCTCCGGCAGCGACGAGGAGGCCGACTACCTCGGCATCCCGGGCCTGCTCGACGCCGACCAGATGCGCGCCCTGCTCCGCGAACGCCAATCCCGCCAGCTCCAGGAACGCAGCGCCGTCGCCGCCGCCCCGGCGGGCCCCGCGGTCGAGGCCGCCGCCGAACGCGCCGCCACCTCCGACCGCCTCTCGGAGTTGCGTCGCGAACTCAACTCCCTGGTGGCCATGCACCACCACCGCACCGGCAAACCCCACGGCGTCATCCACGGCGACCTACGCCGCGAATGCGGCGGCCCCCCAACCGCTCTCGCCACCGCCGACCAGCTGACGGAGCGCATCGCCGCCCTCCGCCGCCTCTGATCCACTGAGTGGCGCAGGGATCACACGATTTCCAGCTCCACCTCGACCGGATCGCCGACGGTCAGTCCCTCGGCGGTCCGGACGGCCTTCTTCATCGGCAGCACATACGTGCCCCGCTTGCTGTCCGGAAAGATCGAAGTGGACCACCGGCTGCTGCCCACGGTCACCTTGACCTTGATCGACCCGAACCCGGCCGCGGTATGCCCGAACCGCTCCTCGATCTCGTCGGCGACGGCCTCGGGCAAACTCACGAAGAACCACGACGCCTGCGCCTCCCACTCCCAGAGCTCAGCCGTAAACGAGTACTCGCGGTTCGCCATACCGCCGACCGTATCGCCCACGACCGACAGATCAACGAGTGAAATAGCGGGCGGGGGAGACGCCGACCTCGCGGTGGAAGGCGGCGACATAGGAGCTGGGGGTGGCGTAGCCGACGCGCTCGGCGATCCGGGCGACCGGCAGGCCGGAGGCGAGTAGCGGCAGGGAGGCGGCCAGGCGGAGCTGGGTTCGCCACTGGCCGAAGGTGATTCCGGTTTCGGCGAGGAAGCCGCGGGCCAGGGTGCGCGGGCTGGTGGCGACCGCGGCGGCCAATTCGGCGAGAGTCCGCTGATCGCCGGGGTCGGCGCGCAGCAACTCCGCGACCCGGCGCGTGCGCGGATCCTCCGGCGTAGGGGCCCCGATGGGGATGACATCGACCGGATCGAGGAGGTCGAAGACGACCGCCTCGGCCCGTTCCCGCTGGTCCTGAGTGGTGGCGTCCGAGGTCAGGTGTAGGAACAACTCGTGCATGAGCCTGCCGACCCGCAGCATGGTCGGTACCGGATAGGCCACCGGCGAACGCTCCGGCGTCAGGTAGATGCCGTGCATGATCGCGCCCTCGAGAGTCCCGGTCCGATGCCGCGTCCCGCCGGGAATCCACAGCGCCCGCGTCGGCGGCAAAACCCAATGCCCGCCCGCCGTCTCCACGGTCAGCACTCCCCGTGCCGCCCAGGCGATTTGATGCTGCGGATGCTCATGCTCATCGAACCAGTGCCCGGCGGGCAGCGTGCCCGCCCCGAACACCATCGCCGTCGGCCCGGACGGCGCGCTCAGCACCCGAGGTTGACCGTTTGACGACACAATCTGTCACTGTAGTCTCTCGCGGTCATCGCCGTCGCTGCCTACCGTTCTCCCATGGGTATGAACTACTTCCACCAGGTGCTCTGCCGCTCGAGCATGTGGGAGCGCGCCAGCGCCACCCGCATCGTTCCCTGGGCGCTGAACGGTATCGACCTCGGCGATCAAGCCCTCGAAGTCGGCCCCGGCTACGGCGCGAACATCAGTACCCTTCGCGGCCGCGTCCCCGAACTCACCGGCCTGGAAATCGACCCCGCCCTGGCTGCCCGCCTCCGCACCCGCCGCTCCGACCTGCGCGTCATCGAGGGCGACGGCACCGCGATGCCCTTGCCTGACAAGGAATTCAGCTCGGTCGTCTGCTTCACCATGCTCCACCACGTCCCGTCTCCGGCTCAGCAGGACGACCTCTTCGCCGAAGCCTTCCGAGTCCTGCGCCCCGGCGGCGTCTTCGCGGGCAGCGACGGCCTCGACCGCCTGACTTTCCGCCTCATGCACCTCGGCGACACCTGCGTCCCGGTCCCGCCCGCCACCCTCACCGACCGCCTGACCCGCGCTGGTTACGCCGATGTCGAGATCGACACCGGCGCAACCATGTTCCGCTTCCGGGCCCGTCGCCCCTGACCGAACCGGTTCAGCCGAAGTAGACGGCCGGGTCCAGGGCGTCGATCGGCGTCCAGCGGGGGATCGATGCCGGGGCTTCGTCGGCTGCTTCCGGCGGGGCGCTGCGGTAGCCCTGGAGATCCAGGGCCAGCCAGGGGGTTTCGTCGATCAGGCGGATTACCGCGTAGCAGGTGGCGAGCATGTGGAGGCAGCGGGCGTTGCGGGCGCGGCAGGAGCAGTCGGTGCCCGCGAGGACGGGGGCGACGGAGAGTCCGGCGGCGACCACCGCGGCGTGGAGTTCGTCGCTGAAGGTGAGGGTGTCGG
>NZ_BAAFGR010000308.1:0-4954 GCF_041154655.1 Nocardia sp. JMUB6875 | reverse complement strand
CCCCGATACCGACCGCGCCGACCGGCCCCCACCCGGTCGGCTAGCGTCGCTGTCATGACGGTGACGGTGCTGGTTCCGGATGAGCATGGTTTCGAGGCGGTCTCGCGGCTGGAGGCAGCCCGGCCGCTGCGCTATACCCTGGGCGAACCGCTGCCCACGGGTGCCGACGAGGCCGAGATCTTCGTCCCCACCTTCCTCGCCTCCCGCCCCGAGACGGTGGAGCTGGCGCGGGCGCTGCCGAAGCTACGCCTGGTCCAGCTGCTTACCGCCGGGGCCGAGATGTGGGTCGGCAAGTTCCCCGCCGAGGTCATGATCTCCACCGGCCGCGGCGCGCACGGCGCGAGCACCGCCGAGTGGGCGATCACCGGATTGCTCTCGGTCTACCGGGAATTCACCGAGTTCGCCGTGGCCCAGCGCGAACACCGGTGGACCCAGCACCGCACCGACACCTTGCACGGCAAGCGCATCCTGATCATCGGCGCGGGCGATCTCGCCACCGAATTGCGCCGGATGCTGGCACCTTTCGACACCACGGTCGAACTGGTCGGTACACGTGCCCGCGACGGTGTGCACGGCGTCGACGAAATCCCGGATCTGCTCCCGCATTTCGACGCGGTCGTGCTCATGGTCCCGGTCACCGCCGCGACCACCGGCATGGTCGACGCCGCCTTCCTGGCCCGCATGGCCGACCGCGCCATCCTGGTCAATGCCGCCCGCGGGCCGGTGGTGCGCACCGACGATCTGCTGGCCGAACTCCAATCCGGCCGTCTGCGCGCCATTCTCGACGTCACCGAGCCGGAGCCGCTGCCCGCCGGGCATCCGCTGTGGGACGCCCCCGGGCTGCTGCTGACCCCGCACGTCGGCGGCAGCAGCGAGGGAAACGTGCGACGCGGCTGGGCCATCGCGACCGCCGAGATCGCGCGCTACCTGGCGGGCGAGCAGCCCCGCAACCTCATTCGCGGCGAATACTGACGGCTACAGCGAACGCTGCCCAGCTACAGCGAGTCCTTGCCGATCGGCCGATTGATCCCGCGCCACTCGCGCTCCCAGCGCGCATACCGCCGGGCATCGAACACCGTGCCGGTGAACCACACCGTCGCCGCGGCGGCACACCAGGTTTCGACCAGCACCGCCAGCCCCGTCCCGATCCCCTCCGCGGCGGCCGCCCCCGGCCGCGCGGGGGCCAGCGTCGGCTGCCCGTTCTTGACCCACAGCGTCACCGTCGCGCCCGTGAGCTGCGGCCCCGGCACATCCACGGTCGCGGTGGCCGCCTTGCCGTCGATATCCCATTGCACCGGAGCCTGATACCGCTGCTGCCCCGCGTAATGGTCGGACCCGGCCACCCGCACCGCATCCGCGGTCTCGGTGGCATTCACCTTGGTCTTGCCCGCGTCCTGCGCCGCGATCCGCGCCTGCGCGCCGGTATAACTCACGGTCCCGATGGCCCCGGCAACGGGCACCGCCGCCACCACCACGACCACCGCCACGGCGCGCAACAGCACCTCGGCCCGATCCGAGACGCGCATCAGCGGATTGGGGTTCCACGGCCGCACCCGCCACACACGAGTCGGCAAAGGAGGACGCATCGACACCTGGACCGCCTCTCTCCACGCGTCGGTTCTACCGGCTATATCGGTAGCTGTACCCAGGTTGATACGCCCTGAACCGGGGGAACGTCAAGGTCACAGCGTTGCGAGTACATTACGCGGCCGCCAGATTCCAACTTTGCTCACGTTTTGAGGGTCGCAGCGACTCCATCGCGACAACGTTGTCCACTGCTGGACACGTGTATCCCTCCGAGTCGATGTAGTGCACGGTCGCGATCGTGGACGCCGCTTTGTGCCCCAATTGGGCACTGGCCCGCAGCGGATCGTTCGTCTTGCCCCTCACGTGCCTCGCGGCAGTGTCCCGGAAGTTGCCGCACTGCACCCATTCCAGCGCCGTGCCCCGAACCACCTTCTGCAGCAGTTGATCCGCGGCGCCCGTCGACACCAGGCACGCCCGCTTGCTGACCAGAACATGTGTGGTCCCGTCAGCGTCGCCGGCCAGGCGACGCCACTCGCGCAGCTCGACCGTCAGCCACATCGGCAGCGTCAATTAGTCGAAGCGCCCATTGTTCTTGCGCTTCTCCTAACGGTAGGAACCGTTCTCGCCCTTGATGACCGAGCCGCAGACATGGATGACGGCGCACTCGGCACCCGCCCTCAGATCCACGTCCATCCAGCGCAGCGCGAGCGCCTCGCCGATCCGCAGTCCGGTTCCCAGCAGAAGCAGAAACAGCATCACTGGACGTGGAGCGGTAGCGGCTGTATCCCGGCTCGGGTCCAACTGTCGTTCAGGTCGGTGTGGGTGTGGGTGGGTGTGTGGGGCAGGATGGCAATCCCGCAGTCTCCGCCGCCTGCGCCGGAGGGTTTGGCTGCCGCACCTACGGATTCGGCTATGGTGCACAGGGTTTCGAGCTGGGGAGTCATGATTCCCAGTCCTGTGGCGGTGTCGAGTGCGGTGAGGACGCGGCGGCTGTAGCGGATCTGGTGCTGTACCGCGGCGATGTCGCCCGCTTCGATCGCGTCGATCAACAGCTGCACGCTGGAACTGCTGGCGGCGAGGAAATCGTTGTAGCAGCGGCCCTTTCGCCAGTCGGTGTTGCGGGCGCGGGTCACCATTGTGGTTGTTGAGACGGGTTCTCCTGTCCATCCGACACAGAGTCGCAGGCCTCTCGGGGTCGTCAGGGGGCGTACTCGCAATCGCGGCCATTCGGACCGCACTGTCGCGGATACGCCATGGCGTGTCAGGAGATCGGATATCTGTTGGCGGTCCGGTGTTTGGTAGGCCAGCCAACCGCCCCAAGTGCTGGCTGCGATATCGCCACCGGAGGCGTTCGGGTTGAGAGCGATCGTTGCCAACATCGCCAGACGGTACCGATCCATGTCCGACAGGTTCAGGCCGTAGCAGGTGCTGACCGCGGTGACTGTTGCGACGGTGACCGCGGCACTGGAACCCAACCCGAACTTGCGTCCGTCACCGGCAGCAAGATGTCGGCTGATCACCGACAGCCGCAACGACATCGGCGACCGGCCTTGTTCGACCGCCAACCGTTCGACCACTCGCGCCGCCGCCAGCACCGCCGCGAAGTGGCTGTCTCGCCAGTCGCCGCCATCGGCCGGAACCAGGCGATGAGCCTTCCGCGTACAGCGCAGAGCGATCCCCCCGTGTAGGTCCGAGCGCAACACGACGCCGTCCCCGGTTTCGCCCTGTCTCACGGTTACCGAGGCGCATCGATCGACGGCCACGACCACCGCCGGATAGCCCGGCTCGACTACCGCATATTCACCAGCGATGAACAACTTGCCCGGTGCATGCGCGGTGATCACACCATCACGCACCCTGGCCCATTCCATGCCCTGGTCTGCGGATCCCGTCATTGCTGTCAACCGTTCGATACGTGGCGCGCCGAGAACGATCGGTCGTGGACGCTGAGTCCAGCATGACGCTTTCGGTGCGGGTACAGGACACCCTGTCGCGCATACCTGCGATGTGTGCCTCGCATGACTTCCCGGCTTCGTTCATAATCCGTGACTTCCGGCCGAATCGTGACCCGTCTACGCACGCGTGTGACATCCGGCCGGACCGTGGTTGTAAAGAGCCTCTCGACTGCTTCGACCTGGGATATCTTGAGCCCGAATGTATCTGAGGTTGCAGATCTGGGGTGGGGTATGAAATTACCTGCAGCTGTGGGTTTCTTCGGTTCGGCAGAGGGCTACGGTAGGTACCGCGACGCCTACGCCGAGGCCATGCGGCTCAGTCCCAAGCCCGTCGAGACACGGGATGTTGCTACACGTTTCGGGATAGCGCGTGTGTATCGTCACGGCCCCGACGAGGGTGTGCCGATCGTCTTGGTGCACCCCTTCTTCGCCACGGCGACCTCGTGGGCAGCCAATATCGCGGGTCTGGCCGAGCACCATCCGGTGTACACGCTTGATGCTCTTGGGCAACCGGGTCTCAGCGTCCAGACCGCGCCGATTCGTACTCCGGAAGACAATGCCGCATGCCTCGGCGAGGTACTGGGCGAGCTCGGGCTCGGCCGCGTCCACTTGGTCGGCTGGTCCTACGGCGGGTGGTTGTCGTTGCAGCTGGCGTTGTTCGATCCTGATCGGATCGCGTCTTTAACGTTGGTGGATCCGGCGAACACGCTCGCGCGGTTCTCGCTCGGTTTCCGTACTCGGCTGCTGGCCATCCCCATCGTCGCCATGGCGCCGGCACTGGATCCGCTGGTTGATCGCTTCACAGCGTGGATGGTCGGCAACCCGGACTCCAATGACCCGCTGCGGCGGGAGTTCTTGCCGATCCTGCAGCTCCTGCAAACCGGGGCGCGCACGTATCGCCCTATCGGCGCGCCGTTTCCGAGCTACCCGAGCGACGACCGACTGCGCTCCCTACGATCGCCGGTGCTGGCGTTGATCGCTGGTCACAGTGCCGTGCATGATCCGAACGCGGCGCTTCGCCGTGTCCGGACCCTGCTTCCCGAAGCGCAGACCGAACTCTGGCCGACCGCCACCCATGCCTTGCCCACGGAGTTTCCCGACGAGGTCAATCAACGGATTCTCGGATTCATCGCGCAATACGACTGAACTGCCGCGTGATTTGCTCAGTCGTTGGTCTTTGCCGCAGGCACGCGACCGAGGTCACGATCCTCGAGCCGGTAGCTGTCGCCCTTCAGCGAGATCACCTCGGCATGATGGACCAGTTGTCATAGCTGCGGTGTCATGACAGCGGCGACGATGTCGCCGCCGAACACCTCTCCCCATCGGCCGAAGGGCTTGTTGCTGGTCACGATCAAAGTCGCCCGTGTCAACGGTCATCGGGAACTCCGGGCGGGTGGACTTGACGGGTCCGGCTGGGCGGACGGCAGATCTCCGGGCCGATGGACATCGGTTCTCCGGGTGATTCAGTCAGG
>NZ_BAAFGR010000307.1:0-4970 GCF_041154655.1 Nocardia sp. JMUB6875 | reverse complement strand
CCGCTGGAAAGCGGCGTTGAACGCCTTCGACATCACCTTCGACGGCCGACTCACCGCCGGACGGAACTAACCCAATCAACCCGAGTTACACCGTTATCTGGACAGACCCGAATCCGACCTCCCAAAACTATTGGACACCCCTATCCCCCGAATCCGCCGAACTACTCATCACGCCTACTCACCCCTTCCCGCCCAGTGACCCAGGTCACAGTGTTGGGATGTCACGTTGTGGAGGTCGGTGGTGTCCTGAGGGCATGAGCACTGAGGAGCATGCTGAGCGGTTCACCGTCTTGCGGCCGTTGTTGTTCACGATCGCCTACGAGATTCTCGGGAGCGCGAGTGAAGCCGATGATGTGTTGCAGGACAGTTATTTGCGGTGGGCCGGAGTAGATCTGGCGACGGTGCGGGATACGAAGTCGTATCTGGCACGGCTGGTGACTCATCAGGCGTTGAACGCGCTGCGGAGTAGTTCGCGGCGGCGGGAGGATTACGTCGGGCCCTGGTTGCCGGAGCCGTTGTTGCTGGATGAGCGGGATGCCTCGGCGGATCTGGTGCTCACCGAATCGGTGTCGATGGCGATGCTTGTGGTGCTGGAGACGCTGACGCCGGATGAGCGGGCGGTGTTCGTGTTGCGGGAGGTGTTCGGGTTCGATTATGGGGAGATCGCCACGGCGATCGGGAAATCCATTGCGACGGTGCGGCAGATCGGGCATCGGGCGCGGTCGCGTGTGCAGGCGCGGCGTAAGCGGTTCGAGCCGGTTGATTCGGCGGAGATCGAGCGGGTCACCCAGCAGTTCATGACCGCGGCGGCGACCGGTGACGCCACCACATTGATGTCGCTGCTGGCGCCGGATGTCGTCTGGACCGCCGACGGTGGCGGCAAGGTGCTCGCGGCCGTGCACCCGGTCATCGGGGCGGAGACCGTCGCCGCGTTCCTGCTCAACCAGTTCCGCAAGCTGGCGACGGAGCCGGGCAACCGGATCGACATCGTCAATTGCAACAACCTGCCCGCGATGGCGCTCTACAGCGACGACCAGCTGCTGGGCCTGTACTTGATCGAGATCCGCGATGGCGTGATCACCAACTTCTACGCCCTCCGCAATCCCGACAAGCTGGCGACCGCGTCGATCCCGCGTCGCATCAGCCGGTAGCGCGGCTCATTTCGCGTCGGCGTAGCACTCGACTATCGCTGTGGTGAAAGGGAATCGGACCGGGGTGGGGCCGAAGGCGAGACGGCCCGCGGTGTCGGCGGCCATGGCGATCATGGCCGCGACAGTGTCGGCCTCTTCCTCGGGGCAGTGGACGATGACCTCGTCGTGTTGGAAGAAGACCAGTTCGGCACGCAGACCCGCCTGGTGCATGGACTGGCGTAGGCCCGCCAGGACGAGCAGGGTCCAGTCGGCGGCGCTGCCCTGGACTACGAAGTTGCGGGTGAAGCGGCCTCGGGCGCGGGCCCTGGGGGTGTTGGCGCTGTAGGCGGAACCGTCCTCGGCTTCGAACGCGACCGCCGGTGGGCAGGTGCGGCCGAACCAGGTGCGGACCAGGCGGCCCTCCTCGCCCGCGTGGGCGGCGTCGTCGACGTAGGCGACGGCGGCCGGGTAGCGGCGGCGGAGTTCGGCCATGTGGGTGAGGGCGTCGCCGGAGGTCTGGCCGTAGATCGCGCCCAGCATGGCGATCTTCGCCTTCGCGCGGTCACCGCCGAAGGCGCGGGCGGCGAGATCGGCGTAGAGGTCCTCGCCGCGACCGGCCACCTCCATCAGGCCCGGATCGCGGGAGATCGCCGCCAGCACGCGGGGTTCCATCTGATCGGCGTCGGCGACCACCAGCCGCCAGCCCGGATCGGCGCGGATGGCGCGGCGGACCAGCTTCGGAATCTGCAGCGCGCCACCGCCATTGGTGGTCCAGCGGCCGGTGACAGTGCCGCCGGGCAGGTATTCGGGGCGGAAGCGGCCCTCGTGCACCCACTGGTCGATCCAGGACCAGCCGTGCGCGGTGTGCAGGCGGTAGAGGGATTTGTAGGCCAGCAGGGGCGCGACCGCGGGATGGTCGATCTCCTGGAGTTCCCATTTCCTGGTGGAGGACAACAGGATTCCGGCGCGAGCGAACGCCTTGATGATGTCATTGGGCAGATCCGGCCGCACCCGCACGCCGTCGCCGAACGCGCGCGACACCTCGTCCGCGAGCTCAGCCATACGGCGCGGTTCACCACCACCCGACATACGTTCTCCCAGAACCGAATCGAGCAGCTCCCGATGCAGGTCGGCGCGCCATGGAATCCCGGCACGCGACATCTCGGTGGCCACCAACATGCCCGCGGACTCCGCGGCGAACAGCATCCGCATCCGCTCGGGATGCTCGGTCCGGGCCGTGCGGGCAAGCTGACCCGCGTAAACCTCGACCAGCGCATCGAATTCGTCCGCCCCCGACGGCAGCGGCACCGGGCCCGATTCGAACAGGGTCGGCTCGGTATCGGCCGCGCGGGCGGGCGCGTCCGGCGGCACCGGTAGGCGGCGCAGTCGAGCCCAGGCCGCCGCCAGCGAGCGCGGCTGCCCGGACTGCCCCTCCTCATGCCCGATGAGTAGCGCCTCGGCCGCCTCGACGTCATAGCACCGATCAACACGCACCCCGGCCGCCAGCAACTTCCGATAGCTGCCCGCGGTCGACCGCCACACCCACCGCTCCACCTCCGGCCGCGCCCCCACCGCAGCGGCCAGCGACGGCTCCTCGACCACGGGTCCGGCAGGCCGCCCATCGGCCCCCAGCGGACAGACCCGTGCCCCGCCCTCACCCGTCTCCGCGACCGCCCATCTCATGGACCCGAGTCTTCCAGCAGGCACAGACAACTCCGCGCACCCGCACTGGCAGTTCCCGTGCACCCGTGCGGGCCGGGGTTGCGGTCAAGCGGCCCGGGGTTGCGGGCGGCGGGTTCGGCTTGTCAGGATGGCGGCCGTATGACTTCCCCTCTCGATTTCGCGCGGGACAGCCTGGACGGATTGTCCGTCGGCGACGCGCTGGGCGCACAATTCTTCGTTCCGGGCCGCTCGGTCCCCGATCTCCTTGCCGGAAATCCCCCCGCACCGCCGTGGGAATGGACCGATGACACCGAGATGGCGTGCTCGGTCCTCACCGAGATTCGCGATCACGGCCGCATCGATAGGGACCGCCTGGCGGCATTGTTCGCCGATCGCTGCGAGCCGTATCGCGGTTATGGCGGTGGCACAGTCGTTGTGCTGCACCGGATTCGGGACGGCATCCCGTGGGCGGAGGCCGCGGCTGCCGGGTTCGGCGGGGTCGGCTCGTGGGGCAATGGCGCGGCCATGCGGATCGCACCGCTCGGGGCGTATTTCGCCGGGCAGCCGGATCGGGCGGCGGCGCAGGCGGCGCTCACCGCGGAGGTGACGCATCGGCATCCGGAGGCGATCGTCGGGGCGATGGCGGTCGCCGCGGCCGCCGCGCATGCCGCCGCGAGCCGTGGAAAAGGCTGTGCGCCAGAGGAATTGCTGCGATCCGTGGAGCCCTATTTGATCGACGGGCGCACGTCGGCCGGTATCGGCCGGGCCCGCCAGCTGCTGGGCAGCACGGTCGCCGAGGCCGCCTATGAGCTCGGCAACGGCTCCGAGGTCAGCGCCCAGGACACGGTGCCGTTCACGCTCTGGGCGGCCGCGACCTTCCTGACCGACTATCCCGCCGCCATCACCGCCTGCGTCGAGGCGGGCGGTGACGCCGACACCACCGCCGCGATCGTCGGCGGAATCGTGGCGGCGCACACCGGAATCGGGCCCCAGGGCGACCGGCGCGGCATCCCGGTGGCCTGGCTGGCGGCGCGGGAGCCGCTACCCGCCTGGGTCGCGAACTGACCGCTTACCCGGCCCGACCGCGTATCGGCGCCCGACCGCTATCCGGCCTGCTCGGCCACCTGCGCGAACATGCCGGGCTCGTAGGATCCGCCCTTCTGATGCAGGATCACGGCCATCCGATTGGCCGCGTTGATCATGGCGACCTGCGCGACCAGCGCGGCGATCTGATCATCGTCGTAATGCTTGCGCACCTGCGCCCAGGTCTCGTCGGAGACGCCCTCGTGGGCGTCGGCCAGGCGGGTGCCCTCCTCGGTGAAGGCCAGCGCGGCCTGTTCGGCCTCGGTGTAGACGGTCGATTCCCGCCAGGCAGCAACCAGATTCACCCGCAGGGCGGATTCACCGGCGGCGGCCATGTCCTTGGTGTGCATGTCCACGCACCATCCGCACCCGTTGATCTGGCTGGCGCGCAGGCTCACCAGCTCCTGGGTGGAGCGCGGCAGGCTCGACTGCGTGAGCAACATGCCGATATTGGCGAACCGCTTGGCGACCTTGACGCCGAATTCGTTGGCCATCAGGTCCAGTCGGGTTTCCATGGTGTTCTCCTTCGTTCTCGAGGTGACACCCGTGAGGTGCCGGCCGACCGATTCCCGTGACATCGATGACGTGTGACACGTGCCACACCCGAGCCGCGACACCGGCGCTCAACTCTGAGAACTTGGTGTGGCTTCTGTGAGGATCCAGGGCGAATGGCCGTCCGGCCGGGTACCGGCGCTGACTTCCCGGGCCCGGACCAGTAGCGTCGCCGATCGTGAAGAAGCATCAGAAGATCGGGCGCATCGCGATCGCCACGCTGGCGGTCGTGACCGCCCTGGGGGTGTCCGCGTGTGGCAGCGGGGACAAGCCGGGCACCAAGCCGGCCAAGACCACCACCTCGAAGGCCGTCGCCGCCCAGTCCAACTACCCGCCCGTCCCGACCGCGGCGGATCTCAACGCGGAACTGCAGAAGGTCACCGACCCGAGCGTGCCCAATGAGCAGAAGCTCGACGCGCTGCAGGGCGTCTCGGCCGACCCGACCCTGCCCCCCCGCTTCGCCGACGTCTACAAGCCGCGCGGCCCCCCCGTGACCGTCACCAACGGCACCGACCCGGGGGACCGCGCGAATACCGCCGCCGC
>NZ_BAAFGR010000306.1:0-5155 GCF_041154655.1 Nocardia sp. JMUB6875 | reverse complement strand
GGAGGCGGATTCGCTCGCCGGGGTCGGGGGTTCGGGTGGCGGAGTGGAGGGCGGCGCGTTCGCGGCCGGCGCGGATTTGGGCGGTGACGACCTCGGCGCAGGCGCGGGCGCGTTCGGCGCGGTCGGTGATGGTGCCGGCGATCGCGGCGGCCTCGTCGATGGCTCCGGTGCGGGCGCGGGCCGTGGCCAGGGCCGAGATGATGCGCTGGGCGGCGGGGCCGACGTCGGTCAGGCCGTCCATCAGGCGGGCCACGCGGTCGGCGTCGCCGACGGCGGCCGAAAGTTGGGCCAGGCGTACGCGATTCAGGGGCTGCTCGGTGAGCCGGCCGGTCATGACCTCGACCTCCACGTCGTCGAGCATCGGTTTCACGATCGGCGCCACCTGGTCGCCGCCGAGGCGTTCGACGAGCATTTGCAGCACCGTGAGACGGCGCAGCAGGCCGGGGATGGTGGCGATCATGCGGGCCGCGATATCGGCGCGGCCGGATTCGACGAATACCGCTGCGAGCTCGCCCAGTCCGCGGTCGAGGCTGTCGGCGGATTCGAACCAGATCGAATAGAGGGAGGCGAGCCGGTCGGCCAGCCCGGCCGCAGCCTCGATCGCGCCGCGCGCGAGCAGGGTTCGCACCAGTTCGGTCAGCGGTGTCGGCGAGCTCTCGACGCGGTCGCGGCCGAGCCAGTCGGTGCCGAGGACGGTGCGGGCGAAGGCGTCGGTGGCCTGCTCGTCCCAGGTCTCCACCTGGCCCAGCAGGCCGTTCACCGTATTCAGCGCGCGGTCGAGGAAATCGTCTGCGCGAGTGGCGGATTCACCCGCGCGGGTGGCGAGGTAGGTGAAAACCAGGAATCGGCAACCGGTGTCGTCGATGCGGTCGACCACGGCATCGGCGCGGGCCGTGTCCCCGGCGGCGGCGAGCGCGCGCACCAGCGTGTGCAGCGGGAAGCCGCGCCGATACGGGTCCGGCGGGGTGCGGTAGGAGGTGAGTTCGATGTCCGCGGCGAGCCGCCGGGCCCGCGTCGATCGACCGGCCGCCACCAGCGCCGGGAGCGTATCGGTGAGCAGGTCGAGTTGCGCTGTCCCGGAGGCGAACTGCCGGGTCAGCTCGATCGCACGGTCCGCCTCGCCCAGTTCGACCAGACACCGCACCAGCCCTTCGAGCACCGCGGCCGCCGCGCGCGGTGCGCATCCGGCCAGCTGGCCCGCCAGCTCCTCGGCCTGTTCGCGCAGCTCCTCGCCGAAGCCCGCCGCGACCAGATCCGCCGCGATCCGGCCGAGCACCCGGGACCGCCCGATCGGATCGGCGACGGTCGCCTTCCCGGACGTGGCCAGCACCGAATGCACCCATCCCCGAGCCGATTCCGGCTCACCCTGGGCCACCATGGCCCGCGCGATGCGACACCGCGCCGCGACCAGATCCTCGAGCGTGCGCAGCGTATCCGCCAGTGCCAGCGCGTGCTCGAAGTCCCCGATGTCGGCGAAGGCGGCCGCCGCGTACCCCCGGATCTCGTCGCGGCGTTCGGTCACCTTGACCAGCAGCACATGCCGGTTGATCTCGGTCATGGCGGCCGCGACCTCGGCGCGCCGCCCCGCCCGCCACCACACCGAAACCAGTTGCGCCAGCACGCGAACCCGCTCCCACGGCGTGGTGATCTCGCGCCCGAGTTCCTCCGCGCTTTCGGTATCGCCCGCCGCGATCAGACCGGCGGCCAGCTCACCCAGCTCCGAATCGTCCAGCACCCGGTCACCGGATCCGCGCAGCGAGTCGACGAGCCTGCGATTCAGCCGCCGGTCGGTCGCGCCGAACTGGACCGCGATCACCCCGATACGCGCCTGCACGCGACGCCCGCGCAGCGGAATGCCGTCGGCCAGGCTCTGCGCGCGAGCCAGCTCACCCAGTAGCGCGAACGCGGCGGGCAGCCGGGTGGGAATGTCTCTGCCGCGCTGCGTCAGATGCCGCCGCCGCATGGCGAGCTTGCACACCGCGAGCAGGTCGGGATCCTGGCTGCCCAGCCACAACGCCGACACCGTGGCGATCTCGGTGCGCGCGATCCCGTCCCCGCCGGTGAGCTCCAGCATCCGATCGTGGCGCGCGGTATCCAGCGCCAGCTCGGTCATCCGCTCGATGTCGCCCCGCCCGCGCAGCATTGAAAAATACCGCGTGAGCAGGTAAGTCGGCGTCTCGACCGGCCAGCCCCGGTCGCGGTACCCGGCCGCCCACTCGTGGATGCGGCGGTGGTACGCACCCATGAGCACCCGGCCCAGCGCGGTCTCGGCCTCGCGCTGCAGGGTCTCGTGCGCCAGCAGATGGATCTGCTCGGCGGCGAAGCGGCTGGTCTGCGAACGGAACGTGCGCCCGGTGGCGCCGGACAGCACGCGGTCGATCCGGAACGGCGGCAGCCCGGTGAGGTCCTCGAGTTCGGTCCCGGTGAGGCCGTGGGCCGCGGTGATCAGCCCCAGAATCTCCTGATCGACATCGGAGCGGTCCAGGATGCCGCTCAGTTCCAGCCGCGCCGCCTGGATGATGTCGAACGCCGTGCGCGATCGTTCGACCTCGCGGCGGCGGCAGTGGTGCAGCGGATGGCTGCCGGGAACATCCAGCGGCAGACCGGGATTCGGCCGTCCGGCGACGACGACCCGCAGTCCCGGGCCGGGATGCCGCGGCAGCAGCGACGCGATGCTGGGACTGCCGCGATCCTCGTCGAGCCCGTCCACCAGCAGCAGGATCCGCCGCCCGCTGTTCGCCGCCCGCTGCGCGGCGATGTCGAGCAGGTGGCGGCGCAGCGCGTCGCGGTTGGGATTCACCCGCGCGACGGTGGCGGCCTCGTCCGGCAGCAGCGCCGAAAGCTGTTCCACGACAGCGTCGGTGAAGGCGTTGTGGTCGTCCTGGGCGGCCAGCCGCGAGGTGATGAAGAACGACACCACGTGCACGTTCGGCGGCGGATGCAGCGCGAACCAGGTCATGATCGCGGTCTTGCCCGCCCACGGACCCGCCTGCCACCACACGTAAGGCTCGTCGCCCCAGCAGAATTCGGCGAGCTCGGCCAGTTCCGTCTCCCGGTTCAACAGCCCGTCGTCCGGGGTGAGGTCGCGGATCTGGGCCAGATAGGGGGTGACGGAGGTGGTCGGCAGCGCCTCGGGTGCGCTGTGTCCGGTCCACGCGGGGTTCGCGGCCAGCGCCACCCGTCCGGCCGTACCGCGTTCCAGGGCTTTGGGTTTGGGCATATTGGCGGCGGGCAGCCGGTCGCGGAGTTCCCGGTAGAGGACCGACATGGTCAGGTAGCGGTCCGCGGTCGGGACGCCGGTGCGCAGGATGTCGAGCAGCATCGCGGTGAAGGCGGTGCGCCCGCCGTCGCCCTTGGCGAGGGCGAATTTGGTCTTCTCGTCGGTGGCGGTGAGGACGAAGGCGCCGTCGATATCGGTTGCCGCGCGCAGGATCTCGCCGTCCCCGGCGAGCACCTCGCGTCCGACGGCCCGGCCGCTGTGGCAGCAGTCGAGAATGACCACGACCGGCCCGCGGGCATTGGCCTTGATCCGGGAGCGCAGGATCGGATAGGCCAGCGCGGTGACATCGGCGTCTTCGGCGCGCGATCCGGTGTGGGTCAGGTGCAGTTGATTGTCGACCACGGCGCCGTGGCCGACGTAGTAGATCAGCAGCAGCCCCGTCGCCGCCTGCGCCGCGGCGGTGACCCGTCCCGCGATGGCCGAACCGTCGCCGGGGTCGAGCACCACGTCGATGTGCGCGGCGGGCAATCCCGTTTCGGTGCGCAGGAATTCGGCGAAATCGGTCAGGCTGCGGGCGATCTCCGGGAACGATTCGAATCCCGAATCAGCGCCGTAGTTCGAGGTTCCGATGAGCACCGCACGGGAGGCTTCCGGATCGGGAAGCGTCATCCAGCCGCCCCGGCCGCGAGCACCAGTTCCATGTCATCCTTCCCCCGCACGGCGTGTCGGGAAAAGTCTGCCATGCCGCGCAAGGCGGCGAGCGAACCGCGGTCGGAGCTACTTGTAGCACTTCAAGATATCGCCCTCCTGCCGAGGCTCCACCTTGGCCGACTGGTATTGCCAGATACAGGCGATTTGCGGATCGATCGGGGTTTGGCATACCCACTTGTCGAGTATCGCCGCCACGACGCCGATGCTCGTCCGGAACGTGTCATGGCAGTACTGGTCCATGTCCGAGATTCCGCCCATGGAGATTTGTTCCGGCGTGTAGCACGTTCCACTACGCAGATCGCTCGACGAGAATTTCAGGTGTAGCCCCGATTGGTTGTACTGCCAGTCGCAGGCCTTGTCGAGATCGATGGTGGCCACGCACGACTGCCGCTCGACATGGTCATACCTGTAGGAAACACAGTATCGCTGCAGGTCGACGCCACCGAGCAAGGTCTTCGGCGCGGTCGGCGCGGGCGATGTCGAGGTCACGGCCGCCGCCGGTGAAGGTTGTTGGGCGCCATGGCGTCCGGTGAGCACGCCGCCGTAGAAGATCCCCACACCGGCCAGCACAACCGCGAATGTGATCAACAGCCATCGGGGAATCACCTCCGACACCGGCTTGATCACGTTGTTGACCAGCCCCGCGAAAAAGGCTGAAAGGAATCCATCGAGCATGGCCACCCCTCCCCCAACACTAACACGACCAGCCGGTAGGAACGGCGGTTTTTCGCCGCACGGCAATGGTCAACAACGCTGCCGGGGAACCGAATTCGACTATTCAGTCAGCGATCGGGTAATCGCCGCCGCGCAGAACGCGATCGGTCAGGTGCATGCGGCGCACGGTGAAGGCCAATGCGATGGCGGCCGCGGCCGCGATCAGGACGAACGCGATCGGCTCCGGCCATTCGAGGGTCTCGACGAGTTCGACGGCTTCCTTGACCCCGATCAGCGCCGCGCCGCCCCCGACCACGAACCATCCGGACGCCTTGTTCGAGTAGGCCACGAACTCGGCCCGCTGCCGCGCGGTCAGTGATTCCAGTACCCGCCGCTGCCAAGCGCTTTCACTCCGCCGCGTCAGCACATACGCGACGGGCGGCAACAGCCACCACCACGGCGATATCCGTTGATGCGGAATCGCGCTCATCTGACTCCTGATCTGCGCAGTCTCCCGCCCCCTCTCCCCCAACTCGACCGCCCCCTGATACATGGGCCCGGCCACCAGCC
>NZ_BAAFGR010000305.1:0-5175 GCF_041154655.1 Nocardia sp. JMUB6875 | reverse complement strand
CGCCATCCCACCCCGCGACTGGCCACCCGCTCCGCACCGGACTCCTCCAGCGTCCGCCGGTACTCCTCGGCCTTGAAGATGTCCACGATCACCAGCCGCCCGCCCGGCCGCAGCACCCGCAGCGCCTCGCGAACCGCGGTCCGGCGCAACGCGGCGGTCCCGATGTTGTGAATGGCCAGGCTCGAAACGACCACATCGAACTCGCCCGCCCCGAACGGCAACTCCGTCATATCCGCGGTATGCAATTCGACCCGGTCGGCCACGCCCTCGGCCTCCGCGTTCCGCTCGGTGACGGCTTGCGCATTGCCCGACTGATCCACGGTGCGCCACAGATCCACCCCGACGGCCCGCCCCTCCGGCAGCCGCCGCGCCGCGGCCAACAGCACCGCCCCGCGCCCGCAGCCCAAATCGAGCACCCGCTCGTCTCCGCGCAACTCCAGATCGTCGAGCAACCGCTCCCACACCACGAACTTCCCGCGCCGCGTGGAATGGAGATACAGCCCGAGCTGAATCACCAGAAACGCCGCGAGAACCAGTAGATACCAAGGGATTCCGGCCCCCAGAGCCGGAAAGACCACCAACGCCAGCACCACCAGAACGACGGCCGGCCCGCCCATCCACAACACCTGGGCCGGTGCGTCCAACCCGTACGCACCCCGCTGCGGCGGCGACACAGCGCTCATGACCGCCCCTCCTTGGTGAGGCTGCCAGTTTATCTGCGGCGGAGGCAGAGGGTGCTGCCCGCGCCGCCGCCGGTGGTGTAGGTCAGGCTGACTACCGTGCCGGGCGGGCAGATGTTGTCGGGGGCGTCGTGGCGGTCGAAGACTTGGTAGAGGGCCTTGGGGTCGGCGCAGTCGATGCGGTGGGTGTCGTTGGCGGAGCCGGAGTGGCGGTTGTTGTCGGAGATGCAGTCGCCGACAACGGCGTAGCGGGAGTCGCCGAGGTCGACGGGGCCCATGCAGACGATGAGGACCAGGTCGGTTTTGTCGTTGGCGCGGACCAGGACCGATTGGAAGCCGAGGTCGTCGGGGCATTCGGGGGCCTTGGGCTTCTGGTAGGCCAGGCGGACCGACAGCACGCGCGCCGAGGCGGACGGGTCGGCGCAGTCGACCTTCTTCATGGTGTCGCGGTTGGCGCAGTCGCCGAGCTTGACGGAATCCAGGGACTTCGGGTCGACCTCGTTGGCGCACACCACGATCGCGCGGCCGCCCAGCGAGGACTGGGCGAAGGCCATGCGAGCCTGCGGGTGGTCCTTGCACGCCTGGTCGGTGACCGGGACCTTCGAATGCGATTCGACGGCAACGACTTTCACCGGCGACGGGGTCATCGCGCAGTCGACGCGGGTCATGGCGTCACCGGCCTTCTTGACATCGACGCAGTCGTCGGCCTGGAACGCGCCGGGATCGGTGAGATTGAAGCGGGTGGGAGTCAGGCACAGGACGGTGGTGGCCACACCGGAGGCCGGTTCGGGCACGGCCTTGGTCGCTTCCGGGTACTTCGCGCACGCCGAATCCACCGGCACCGCCATATCTTCGCGGCCCACGATCTTGTAGGTCGACTTGCTGTCGGCGCAGCCGTACTTGACCGGCTGGACGGGTGCGTCGATGCACGCGCCGACCGGGAAGGCCAGCGGCTCGGGGCGGGTGACGACCCAGCCGACAATCGATGCCGCCACACCGATGACGACCACCGCGAGCACGGCAAGCCACACCCACAGACGCCGCTTCCGCGCGGGCGGGTTCGGCGGCACCGCGAACTGAGCGGACGGCGGCTGGACGGTAGGGTCGGATGGCTGATCGGTCACGGGGTCCCTCCCACGGTTTCGGGTCGCGGCGATCTCTGCGGCCCGTGCAGGAGGCGATCGTAAGATCCGGCATATCGGGTGCCGGGGTGACGGATTCGCTTACCGATTCGCGATCAGCGGCTAGCGGTGACCGGGGAGCGGCTGCCGTAGACGCGGCCGCGCAGGACCACGCAGGCGGGAGTGGCGAGCGCGGTGAGGTTTTCGCGTGGATCCTCTTGGTAGACAACGAAATCGGCGGGAGCACCCGGTTCGATGCCGGGGTGGCCGAGCCAGGCTCGAGCGTGCCAGGAGGAGGCGGCGAGGGCGGCGTGCGGGGTGAAGCCCGCGCCGGCGAGGGCGGCGATCTCGTCGGCGATGCGGCCGTGGCGGATGGAGCCGCCCGCGTCGGTGCCGGTGTAGATGGGGACACCGGCCTCGTGCGCCTTGGCGACGGTCTCACGGGAGCGGCGGTGCAGATCGCGCATGTGGGCGGCGTAGGTGGGGAATTTGCCTGCGCCGTCGGCGATTCCGGGGAAGGTGTCGATATTGATGAGCGTCGGGACCAGCGCGGTGCCGTGCGCCGCCATCATGGCGATCGTCTCGTCGGTGAGGCCGGTGCCGTGTTCGATGCAGTCGATGCCCGCGTTCAGCAGACCGGGCAGGGCGTCCTCGCCGAAGACATGGGAGGTGACGCGGGCGCCCTCGCGGTGGGCGGCGTCGATGGCGGCCTTCAGGATGTCGTCGGACCAGAGCGGCGCGAGATCGCCCACCGACCGGTCGATCCAATCGCCGACGATCTTGACCCAGCCGTCGCCGCGCCGGGCCTGTTCGGCCACGATGTCGGACAGCTCGCGTTCATCGTCGAGTTCGATGCCCAGTTCGCGGATGTAGCGCTTGGGGCGCGCGATGTGACGGCCCGCGCGGATGATGCGGGGCAGGTCCTCGCGGTCGTCGATGAAGCGGGTGTCGATGGGGGAACCGGCGTCGCGCAGCAGCAGTGCCCCCGCCTCGCGCTCCACCTCGGCCTGGGCGATCGCACCGGCCGAATCCTCGTGCCCGCCACCGTGTTTGATGCCGACATGACAGTGCGCATCGACGAGTCCGGGCAGGATCCAGCCGGAGTCGTGCACGGTGTCGGCGTCGCGGATCGGCTCGTCGGAGATGATGCCGTCGCGGACCCAGAGGTCGCGGACCTCGCCATCGGGTAGGACCACGCCGCGGAAATGCAGTCGCATTCCGGCCTCCTCGCCTGGGACGGTATGTCTCGACACAAACCCGGCTCCACTATCGCATCAGTCGCCCAGCACCGTGATATCGGTCCGCTCCCGGCACACCTGGCGGATGACGTCCAGCCCGGCCGCGATCACCGGATGCTCGGCACTGCCCCGCCGCACCGCGGTCAGGTGACGGCGGACCGGCACCGGGTCGTGCAGCGCGACCCGCACCACCGCCAGTTCCGGCGGCAGAACCGCGAGCCGCGGCACCAGGCTGACCCCGAATCCATGCGCGACCATGGTCGCCACACCCGGGAAATGCAGTGCCTGCCCGGCGATTCGAGGGGTGAACCCGGCCGCGGCGCACGCGGCCGACACGACCAGCCGATGCGCGACGCGATCGCGCCCGGTGATCCACGGCTCGGCGGCCGCCTCGGTCAGCGCGACACTGCCCCGCCCGGCGAGCGAATGACCAACGGGAACAAGCAGATCCAGCGGTTCGGACAGCAGCGGTCGCTGCTCGAAACGCAGGTCATCCGACGCGGGGGTGCCGGGGGCGGGCAGCACGATCCCGATATCGCTGTCCCCCACCAGCAGGGTTTCGAAGCACTCGGTGCTCTCGTCCTCGATCAATTCCACCGTCAGCCCCGGATTCGCGTCCCGCAGCCGGGCGGCGGCCAGCGCACCCAGCGCGCCGAGCGCGGTCGGCATCGCACTGATCCGCAGTACCCCCGCGATTCCGGCCCGATGCGCCGCGAGCTCCGCCCGCGCGCTCTCCGCCTGTGCCGCAAGCAGATCCGCGTGCCGCAGCAACGCGTACCCCGCGGCGGTCAACTGCACCCGCCGCCCCACCTGCTCGAGCAACTCGACATCCAGTTCCCGGGCCAGCCCACGCAACTGCTGTGACACCGTGGACGGCGTCAAATGCAGCGCGGCGGCCGCCGCGGTCACCGTGCCGTGCTCGTGCAGGAGTCGCAAGGCCTGCAACCGGGGATCGATCATGTGGAAATTCCGAACGATTGGCTACGAAAACTTTCGATGGACCGAGCCTACCGTCCGCGCGAAGACTGAGCTCATGACCGGATCGAACCGCCACTGTAGCCACTGCGGCTGGCCCACAACCCAACCCTTCCAAGTACTTTCGCGCCACCACACCTCCGAGGGCACCGTCACCTACACCCGCTGCGCGTGCGGCACCCTCGACATCCACCTCTCCCCCGCGTTCACCCCCGCGCGAATTCACTCATCAGCCGCGCCAGGTCCTGCCGAATCGGTGCTCCGTGACCGGGAACGAGAATCCCGGCCTCGACAGCACTGAGCGCACGGGCACTTTCGAGCGTCCCCTCCTGATCATGATTGAAAAACCCCGGCAACAACTGCAACCCGGTCTCCTCGAGCAGCTTGTGCCCGGTCACCAACGCATCCCCCGAAAACAGCACACCCTCCGACGGCATCAAATATGCGGTATGCCCATTGGTATGCCCCGGCGTCGGAATCGCCACCAGCCCACCCGGAAGCGCGGCCAACGTCGCCGCCTCCCCCTCCGTGGCCGTAGGCACACTCATCCCGATATGCCCGATCACCGCCCGCACGGTCTGCCCAACCCACTCGATCCCCCGCCGCGTCCCCAACCGCTGCACCATCTGCACCGGCGTAATCTGCTGCAGGTACTCCCTTTTCGCGTGTCGAACCTCTTCGGCCCCGGTATAGACGGGCACCCCGAGCTTCTCCACCAACGTGGGAATAGCCCCGATGTGATCCAGGTGCGCGTGCGTCACCACCACCGCACGAACATCGGCGAGATCATTCCCGATCTCCCGCACCGACTTCAGCACATCCCCGGTATCCGCCGGATACCCGGCGTCGACCAGGGTCACGCCCCGTTCATCACTGACCACCGCCCAATTGACGTTGGTCCCCGCCACCACATGAACGGACTCGGATACCTGCTCGATCTTCACGCCGAAACCGTACCGACAATCCCCGCTCTTATCGCCTGACTTCCCCTCCCCTTTCCACTGTATACACGAATTCGGGACCTCATGAGGGCTCGGATGATGGGCCATAAGGGTCTGTCCAGATAACGGTGTAACTCGGGTTGATTGGGTTAGTTCCGTCCGGCGGTGAGTCGGCCGTCGAAGGTGATGTCGAAGGCGTTCAACGCCGCTTTCCAGCGGG
>NZ_BAAFGR010000304.1:0-5212 GCF_041154655.1 Nocardia sp. JMUB6875 | reverse complement strand
GGTACAGGGCGGCGACGGCGGCCACCTCGCGCTGGGAGGCGGCGATGACGGCCGCGCCCGCGCCCATGCCGTGGCCGACCAGGGCCAGCTTGCGCGGGTCGACGCTGATATTGCCCGCGCCCAGCCGCACGCCGGTGCAGATGTCCAGGGTGGTCAGCAGATCCGTGGCCAGGTTCAGGTGCGAGGGAATCGGTCCGCGTTCGGTGTCGGGCGCGGCGGCCACATATCCCCAGGAGGCCAGGTGCTCCAGCAGCCGCCGGTAGTTGCCGACGCCGGTCAGCCACCCGTGCCCGAAGGCCACCGCGGGCAGGTTGAGCCCCTTCCCGGGCGTGAACACCACCCCGGGCAACCCGGCGATGCCGAGATTCCCGCGCAGCACCTCGTGCGGGCCACGCAGGGTCAGAGTGCTCAGGAGCGATTTCACAGACGCCGACACGGACTAGAACCTATCCGATCGAGATGTACTTGGGGCGTTTCGCCCGGTCGGACATCGACTCGGATTCGTGCATCCGGGTTATCCCGTTAGGCTATGGGCCCATGTGCGGAATCGTGGGGTATGTGGGGTACCGGGATGCGCTCGGCGTGGTGGTCGATGCGTTGCGCCGCATGGAATATCGCGGTTACGACTCGGCGGGAGTCGCGATCCTGGACGGCGCGGGCGGGCTCGCCGTGGAGCGCAAGGCGGGCCGCCTGGCCAATCTCGAGGCCGAGCTCGCCGACGGCGGCAGCGGGCGTTTCACCGGGTCCACCGGCATGGGCCACACCCGCTGGGCCACGCACGGCGCGCCCACCGACCGCAATGCCCACCCGCATCGCGACCGCACCGGCCGGGTCGCGGTGGTGCACAACGGAATCATCGAGAACTTCGCCCCGCTGCGCCGCGAACTGGAGGAGGCCGGGGTCGAACTCGGCAGCGATACCGACACCGAGGTGGCGGTGCATCTGGTCGCCCGCGCCTACGCCAAGGGCGACACCGCCGGTGACTTCGTGGCCTCCGCCCTCGCCGTGGTCCGCCGCCTCGAAGGCGCGTTCACCCTGGTCTTCTCGCACGCCGACCATCCGGGCACGATTGTCGCCGCCCGCCGCTCCACCCCGCTGGTGGTCGGCGTCGGCCAGGGCGAGATGT
This sequence comes from Nocardia sp. JMUB6875, assembly GCF_041154655.1. Classification (NCBI taxonomy): domain Bacteria; kingdom Bacillati; phylum Actinomycetota; class Actinomycetes; order Mycobacteriales; family Nocardiaceae; genus Nocardia; species Nocardia sp. JMUB6875. The sequence goes on along the minus strand of NZ_BAAFGR010000304.1, from coordinate 4,086 downwards.
TCCTGGCCTCCGATGTCACCGCCTTCATCGAACACACCCGGGAGGCAGTCGAACTCGGCCAGGATCAGGCCGTCGTCATCACCGCCGACAGCTATCGGGTCACCGACTTCCACGGCAAGACCGACGGCGTCCGCACCCGCCCGTTCACCATCGACTGGGATCTGGCCGCCGCCGAGAAGGGCGGCCACGACTACTTCATGCTCAAGGAGATCGAGGAGCAGCCGCAGGGCGTCGCGGACACGCTGATCGGCCATTTCGCCAACGGCAAGATCGTGCTCGACGAGCAGCGGCTGCACGATCAGGAGCTGCGCGAGGTCGACAAGATCTTCGTGGTGGCCTGCGGCAGTTCGTATCACGCGGGCCTGCTGGCCAAGTACGCCATCGAGCATTGGACGCGGCTGCCCGTCGAGGTCGAGCTGGCCAGCGAATTCCGTTACCGCGACCCGGTTCTGGACCGCTCCACGCTGGTGGTCGCCATCTCCCAGTCCGGCGAGACCGCCGACACGCTGGAGGCCGTGCGGCACGCCAAGGAGCAGAAGGCGCGAGTACTGGCCATCTGCAACACCAATGGCGCGCAGATTCCGCGCGAGTCCGATGCCGTGCTCTACACCCGCACCGGCCCGGAGATCGGCGTCGCGTCCACCAAGGCGTTCCTGGCCCAGATCACGGCCAACTATCTGGTCGGTCTGGCGCTGGCGCAGGCGCGCGGCACCAAGTATCCGGACGAGGTGGCGCGCGAGTTCGCGGAACTGGAGTCCATGCCGAAACTGGTTGCGCAGGTGCTGGAGTCGGCCGAGCGGGTGCGCGAGATCGCGCGTGAATTCGCACACGTACCGACCGTGCTGTTTCTGGGGCGGCATGTCGGCTACCCGGTCGCCCTCGAAGGCGCGCTGAAGCTCAAGGAACTGGCCTACATCCACGCCGAGGGCTTCGCCGCGGGCGAGCTCAAGCACGGCCCGATCGCCCTCATCGAGGACGGGCTGCCGGTCTTCGTGGTCATGCCCTCACCCAAGGGCCGCGCCGTGCTGCACTCCAAGCTGCTCAGCAATATCCGCGAGATCCAGGCCCGCGGCGCGCGCACCATCGTCATCGCCGAGGAGGGCGACGACACCGTGCGCCCCTTCGCCGACCACCTGATCGAAATCCCCTCGGCCCCAACGCTGTACCAGCCGCTGCTGTCCACGGTTCCGCTGCAGATCTTCGCGGCGGAGGTGGCCCAGGCCCGCGGCTACGACGTGGACAAGCCCCGCAACCTCGCGAAGTCCGTGACCGTCGAATAGGCCGAACCCCGTCATTCCGGCGTGCTTTTGGCCGGAATCCACCCCGGCGAGGATGGATCCCGGCCAAGAAGCGCGCCGGGATGACGGGCTATTGCACAGTGACGGTGCCCTTCATGTCCGGGTGCAGCGGGCACAGGTAGCGGTAGGTGCCCGGAGTCGTGAAGGTGTGGCTGTACTCGCCCTTGTGGATGATCGGGCTGTTGATGCCGATCGCGGTGTCCCCGATGCCCTGCACGGCGTGCGGCGCGCGATCATCGAACTTCCAGGTCACGGTGTCCCCGGCCTTGACGGTGATATCGGCGGGCGAGAACTTCATGTCCTTCACCTCGACCGTCACCGCGGCGGCCGCGGCCGGACCGGTCGAGGTCGCCGCGGCCGAGGTTGTCGCCGGGCCCGCCGTCGTGGAGGTCGCGGCCTTGTCCGAGCTCGACGAGCAGCCCCCGACCGCTAGCGCTCCCGCCACGACGGCGACGAGAAGCAGGGCACGCGAGGACGACTGGCGACGGATCGACATGTCGGCCAGGTTAGTCCCCGCCGATAGCCGACCATTCGCGGGCACCCGCCCTGACCAGCGCCGTGACCCGACGGGCGTAGTGTCCACAAGCGCAGGCAGGTTGGGCCGCTGTCGACGACGGGCCCACACGGTCCAGTCCCGGGAGGCGAACCATGACCGCACCGGCGGTGAGCGACTACTACACGGCCGACGAAGTGCGGGCCGCAGAGGCCGAACTTTTCACCCGGGTCCCCGCCGGAATGCCCATGCGGCGCGCCGCCTTCGGGCTCGCCGAGGTGGTGGCGCGGGAACTGCGTGAACGCTCCGGCGGAGTCGCGGGGCGCCGGGTCACTCTGCTGGTCGGCTCCGGCGACAACGGCGGCGACGTGCTCTGGGCGGGCTCGTTCCTGCGGCGGCGTGGGGTCGCAGTGCGCGCGATCCTGTTCTCACCCGAGCGCGCCCACGCCGAGGGCCTGGCCGCGCTGCGTCGCACCGGTGGCCGTGTGGTGAGTGCCCCAGCGTCCACGGACGAACTCCGTGGGGACCGGATGCCGCCGGGCGAGTTCATCCACATGTACACCAGCCTCGAGGTGCCCTGGCCGGTTCGTGAGCTGCTCGACGAACCGGACTTGGTCGTGGACGGCATCGTCGGCATCTCGGGTCGTGGACCGCTGCGCCCGGTGGCCGCGGAAGTGGTTGCGGGCGTGCGTTGCCCGATCATCGCCGCGGACCTGCCCAGCGGCGTCGACCCGGACACCGGGGCGGTTACCGGGCCCGCCGTCACCGCCGATGTCACTGTGACCTTCGGCGCCTGCAAGCCGGTGCACGCCCTGGCCGCCCCGCACTGTGGCCGAGTCGAACTGGTGCCCATCGGATTACGCTTGCCTTCGGCCGGTCTGATCGCGCTGGACCCACACACCGTAGGGAAGGCCTGGCCGGTTCCCGGCCCGTCCGACGACAAGTACACCCAAGGCGTCACCGGAGTCTGCGCGGGCAGCGCCACCTACCCCGGCGCGGCCGTCCTGTGCACGGGTGGCGCGATCGCGGCCACCTCCGGCATGGTCCGCTACGCGGGCACCGGTGCGGCCCAGGTCCTTGCTCATTTTCCGGAAGTGATTGCCGCCGAATCCATTTCCGCTACGGGCCGCGTGCAATCCTGGGTCTTCGGCCCTGGCGCGGGCACCGATGCCGCCGCACGTGACCGCCTGGCCGAGATCCTCGCCACCGACCTTCCCGTCGTGGTCGACGCCGACGGCCTCACCGTCCTCGCCGCCGAGCCGGACCTGGTGACGGGCCGTACGGCCCCCACTGTTCTCACTCCGCACGCCGGGGAGTTCGCCCGTCTGACCGGCTCCGAACCAGGCCCTGACCGTGTTGCCGCCGTCCGCAAGTTCGCTGAATCCTGGCAAGTCACAGTCCTTTTGAAGGGTCGCGCCACACTGATTGCCAGTCCCGGCTTCCCGACCATCGTCAACGAGGCGGGCGGCTCCTGGGCCGCCACCGCGGGCTCCGGCGACGTCCTCTCCGGCATCATCGCCGCCCTCTTGGCTCACGGCTTCCATCCCCCCTTCGCCGCAGCGGCCGCCGCCCGCGCCCACGCGCTAGCCGCCAACCTCGCCGCCCACTCCGCCACCGCGGCTGGATCCCCAATCTCCGCCTCCCCCTTGCTCTCCCACCTCCGCGAGGCCATCGGCACCCTCCGCGAACTCGCCGAAGCCTGATCGGTCCGAACGGACCTCAAGCCCGTCCAAACGGACCGCAAATCAGTCCGAGCGGACCGCTACCTGGAGCGCCGATCGGGCGGCGGCGATGACCGGATGGTCGCCCGTGCCACGCCGGTAGGCGAGGTGGGTGCGCCGACGGGTCGGCAAGGCCGTGAGGGTGACGCCCTCGGGAACGGCGAGCGCACCGAGATCGGGGACGAGGGCCACGCCCTGGCCCGCGGCGACGAGGGCCAGTACGGTGCCGAAGTCATCGGCGTGATGGCGGATGCGTGGCGTGAATCCGGCTGCCAGGCAGGCGCGGACGGTCATCTCGTAGCAGAGCGTGCCGGGCGTGCCCGCGATCCATTGGGAATCGGCATGTGCGGCAAGGGGTTCCGGAGCGGCTTCGGAGGTCAGTGTGGCCAGGTGGACGGTCTCCTCGAAGAGGGCTTCGGTGTCGAGGCCGGGTTCGGGGGCGAGGGGGACGTAGTCGTATTCCTGGAGGGGGGGTACCGCGAGGGGTTCGGCGCGGAGGGCGGCGGGAGCGGCGGCCGGATCCAGTTCGGTGACAAGGAGTTCCAGGCGGGGGTGGTCGCGGCTGAGGGTGACC